>CAIQGU010000130.1 GCA_903871435.1 uncultured Burkholderiales bacterium
CTATGCCGTCTGCCCGCATCCAGTTCTTGACGTCCTCGCCGGTAAAACGGGCATGTGCCATCAAGAATTTCAACACCCGGGCACGATACTTCCACCACAGACCGGCGGCTGCCGCGACCACAATGGCCAGAAGAGCCGAGCCGAAGACGTACGGCCAGCCCTCCCGCGCGATCAGCGGGTGGGGGTAGCCGCTCAATTCTTGCTCTGGTCGACGAGACGGTTGGCGCGGATCCACGGCATCATCGCGCGCAGCTTGGCACCCACCTGCTCGACCTGATGCTCGGCCGTAAGGCGGCGGCGGGCGGTCAGCGTGGGGGCGCCAGCCTTGTTTTCCAGGATGAAGCTCTTGGCGTATTCGCCCGTCTGGATACGGTGCAGGGCCAGTTTCATGGCAGCGCGCGACTGGTCGTTGATCACCTCGGGACCCGTGACGTACTCGCCGTACTCCGCGTTGTTGGAAATGGAGTAGTTCATGTTGGCGATGCCGCCCTCGTAGATGAGGTCGACGATGAGCTTGAGCTCGTGCAGGCACTCGAAGTAGGCCATTTCCGGGGCATAGCCTGCGGCAGTCAGGGTCTCGAAGCCGGCCTTGATCAGTTCGACGGCGCCGCCGCAAAGCACGGCCTGCTCGCCGAACAGATCGGTTTCCGTTTCCTCGCGGAACGTGGTTTCGATCACGCCGGCCTTGCCGCTGCCGATGGCGCAGGCGTAGGACAGGGCGATGTCGCGGGCGCTGCCGGAGCGGTCAGCGTGGATGGCGATCAGCGCGGGGACGCCGCCGCCCTGGGAATAGGTGGAGCGCACGGTGTGGCCCGGAGCCTTGGGCGCCACCATGAGTACGTCGAGGTCGGCGCGCGGCTGGATCTGGCCGTAGTGGACATTGAATCCATGGGCAAAGGCCAGCGCGGCACCTTGCTTGAGATTGGGGGCGATTTCGTCGCGGTAGATGTCGGGGTGGTTCTCGTCGGGCAGCAGCACCATGACGAAGTCGGCGTCACGCACGGCATCGGCGATTTCGCGCACTTCCAACCCGGCGGCCACGGCCTTGTTCCAGGAGGCGCCGCCCTTGCGCAGCGCCACGGTTACTTTCACGCCCGAATCCTTCAGATTGAGCGCGTGGGCATGGCCCTGCGAGCCGTAGCCAACGATGGCGACACGCTTGCTGCGGATGAGCGCTATGTCGGCGTCTTTGTCGTAATAGACCTTCATGGGTGGATTCCTTCTACGTTGCGCAGGGCGGCCAGGCCGCCGTGCGGGATGGGTTGAAATTCAGGCGCGCAGTCAGACGCGCGATCAAACGCGCAAAACGCGCTCGCCACGGCCGATGCCCGAGCTGCCCGTGCGCACGGTTTCGAGGATGGCGGTGCGGTCGAGGGCGCGCAGGAAGGCATCGATCTTGTCGGTGGCGCCGGTCAGTTCGATGGTGTAGGTTTTTTCAGTGACATCGACAATGCGGCCGCGGAAGATATCGGCCATGCGCTTCATCTCGTCGCGTTCCTTGCCCACCGCACGCACCTTGATGAGCATGAGCTCGCGCTCGGTAAAGTCCGCCTCGGTGAGGTCGACCACCTTTACCACCTCGATCAGCCGGTTCAGGTGCTTGGTGATCTGCTCGATGATGTCGTCGGATCCGGCCGTGACGATGGTCATGCGCGACAGGGATGCATCCTCCGTGGGCGCAACGGTGAGGGTCTCGATGTTGTAGCCGCGCGCGGAGAAAAGGCCGACCACCCGCGACAGGGCGCCCGGCTCGTTTTCCAGCAATACGGAAATGATGTGCCGCATCACAGATCCTCCGCGCCGAGGATCATTTCCGTCAGGCCCTTGCCTGCGCGCACCATGGGCCAGACGTTCTCGGTCTGGTCGGTGATGAAGTCCATGAACACCAGCCGGTCCTTGTAGGTGGTGAACGCCTCGCGCAGCGCCGGCTCGACATCCTTGGGGTCTTCGATGCGCATGCCGACGTGCCCGTAGCTCTCGGCCAGCTTGACGAAATCGGGCAGCGCATCCATGTACGACTCGGAATAGCGGCCGCCGTACTCCAGCTGCTGCCACTGCCGCACCATGCCCAGGTAGCGATTGTTCAGGTTGACGATCTTGGGCGTGAAGCGGTACTGCTTGCAGGTGGAGAGCTCCTGGATGTTCATCTGGATGGAAGACTCGCCGGTGATGACCGCGACCGTTGCATCCGGGTTGGCCATCTGCACGCCCATGGCGTAGGGCAGGCCCACACCCATGGTCCCCAGCCCGCCGGAGTTGATCCAGCGGCGCGGCTTGTCGAAACGGTAATACTGGGCCGCCCACATCTGGTGCTGGCCGACGTCCGACGTGATGAAGGCATCGCCCCGGGTGATTTCCCAGAGCTTCTCCACCACGTACTGCGGCTTGATCACCTTGGAGCTGTTTTCGTACTTGAGACAGTCGCGCGCGCGCCACTGTTCCACCTGCTTCCACCAGGATTCGAGAGCGCGCGCGTCGGGCCGGGTGGACGATGCCTCGAGCTGGGACAGGATTTCGCCCAGCACCTCGCGCACGTCGCCCACGATGGGCACGTCGACCTTGACGCGCTTGGAGATGGACGAGGGATCGATATCGACGTGGATGATCTTGCGCGGGTTCTGCGCGAAATGCTTGGGGTCGCCGATGACGCGGTCGTCGAAGCGCGCGCCCACCGCCAGCAGGACGTCGCAGTTCTGCATGGCCTGGTTGGCCTCGATGGTGCCGTGCATGCCGGGCATGCCCAGGAATTTACGGTCGGACGCGCGGTACGCGCCCAGGCCCATCAGCGTGTTGGTGATGGGGAAACCCAGGAGGTCGACAAGGCGGGTGAGCTGCTCCGCGGCATTGGCCAGGATGACGCCGCCGCCGGTATAGATCATGGGACGCTGGGCGCTCAGCAGCAGCTGCACGGCCTTCTTGATCTGGCCGGCGTGGCCCTTGACCACGGGGTTGTACGAGCGCATGACGAGGTCGCGCGGGTACGAAAAGACGTGCTGCTTGACCGTGATGTCCTTGGGTATGTCCACCAGCACCGGGCCGGGCCGGCCGCTGGTGGCGATGTGAAATGCCTTGCGCATGGTGCTGGCAAGCTCGGCAACATCCTTGACCAGGAAGTTATGCTTGACGCAGGGTCGCGTGATGCCAACCGTGTCGCATTCCTGGAACGCATCCTGGCCGATGGCGTGGGTGGGGACCTGTCCCGAGATGATCACCATCGGGATGGAATCCATGTACGCGGTGGCAATGCCGGTTACGGCGTTGGTCACGCCCGGGCCGCTGGTCACCAGGCACACACCCACCTTCTGGCTCGAGCGCGAATAGGCATCTGCCGCGTGAACGGCAGCCTGCTCGTGGCGCACCAGCACGTGCTGGAAGTATTCCTGCTTGAATATGGCGTCGTAGATATACAAGACGGCGCCACCGGGATAGCCAAACACGTGTCGCACGCCCTCTTCTTGAAGGCAGCGCACCAGAATTTCCGCACCCGTAATGGGGGCTTCGGCAAGATCTGGACCCTGCTCGGATGCCGGCACAGCTTGCGGCGCGCGATGCGAATCGCTTCGGGAAAACTTGGGGGGGGAATCCGCCGCAATGGGGGCGGGAGCCGCGTCGTGGGCCAGGGATCGCATGGTAATCCTCTCAAGGTCCTTCTGGAGATTGATCGGACGCCGTTCAGTACCCGCTCGTGACGAGGTGATCGGCGAAGATGAGCCCAATACGATAGCGCAGCGCGCCAATTTGCGCAAATTTGTTCGCGTTGGCCGTATCATTCCTGCCCACGACGACCGGCCGAAATGCACCCCAAAGGGGCTACGAGCGGTGCCATTGTTACGTTCTGATACGATCGCTCGCCGATTTGCCCGCCGCCCGCCTGTTCGCGGCAGGTCCACTGCCCCGGCAGGCACAAGCTGATTCATGGCGACCCGCGCAGAACTTTCCGAATTCCTTGCCGGCGCGGAGCGGCGCGCCTACAAACAGGCGCTTTTCGCGGTTCGCGACCAGGACAATGCCCTCGACATCGTCCAGGACGCCATGTCGCGGCTCTGCGAAAGCTACAGCGACCGCCCGGTCAACGAGCTACCGCTGCTGTTCACCCGGATTGTGCAAAATGCCGTCCTGGATTTTTTTCGCCGCCAAAAGGTCAGATCCACCTGGGTAACGCTGTTTTCCGCCCTTTCCAGCCACGATGGGGACGAAACGGACCCGTTGGAGTCGCTGGAGGCTCAGCCGGACTCCGCAGCAGCGGAAAGCGCTCAGGATCAGGTAGAGCGGATTCAGGTCATCGGAATCATTGAACAAGAGATCTCCCGCCTGCCGGCACGTCAACGGGAAGCCTTCCTGCTGCGTTATTGGGAGGATCTTGACGTCGCGGAAACGGCGGCAACGATGAAATGTTCGGAGGGCAGCGTGAAAACACACTGCTCGCGTGCCACGCAGGCACTTGCCAAGGCCCTGCGGTCCCGAGGTATTCAACTATGAACGAAGCAGAATTCGCCTACCGTATCCGCCAGGCCCTGGATGAAGGTGCCAATCAGATCGACTATACGGTCAGCCTGCGTCTGGAGATGCTCCGCAAACGCGCCCTGGATCGCAGCGTCGCCACCGCGTCGGCCCCGCTATGGGTGCCCGCGCTCCAGGTGGCTGCGGCCGGTGGCAGCGGCATCTCCAGCGGGCGCGCCGGATTTTCGGCCTGGATGTTTCGTTTTGGTGTGGTGGCTCCCCTGGTCGCGCTGGCCATCGGCATCGTCGGTATCAAGCAGTGGCAGAGCGATAACCTCGTCGCTGAAGTGGCTGACCTGGATTTTGCGGTACTTCTCGATGACACGCCGATCGATACCTATGCACACAGCGGCTTTGGCGAGTACCTGAAGACGGAGCAGGCGGCCAGCGCGATGTAATGCCAACGTCGGATACCCAGGATAACCGTTCGCGCTGCCCCACCGCTTCCCAAGCCGCCGTTTCACTGTAAAGACAACCAACCCGTGAAAGCTGCCGGCTCCCTGCTACACAAGTCAATCGGCGCCTGCGTCGTCGCGTGCGCGGCGCTTTTGTGCGGACGTGTGGCCGCGCTGGACCCCGCCAAGCCGCGCGCGACCAACGCGGTGTCAGCGCATGCTCCGAGCTGGTCGCAACTCACCGCTGATCAGCGCGATGCGCTGTCTCCCCTCGCAGGCGAATGGGATGGATTCGACGCGGCACGCAAGAAAAAATGGCTGGATATTGCCGTGCGCTACAAGGACCTGTCGCCCGAGGGCCAGCAAAAGATGCACGAGCGCATGCCGGATCTGGCCAAGCTCACGCCAGAGCAACGCAAGACCGCCCGCGAGAATTTCAAGAAGGCTTATGCGTTGCCGCCGGAAAAACGGCGCGAGCTGACCCAGCAATTTCAGGACTTGCCCGAGGAAAAAAAGCGCGAGCTTGCGGAAAACGCCCGCAAAAAGCCGGCCCCGGCGCCGCGCCGCCCCGGTGCGATAGATTCGTCGAAGAATCCCGCCGCGGGCGCGGAACGGGGCCGGCAAAACCGCGCCTCCGGCCCCGCCGCGGCAGCACCAGCGGCCGTCACGGGGTCGCCGGCAATTCCCGTTGCAAACCCGGCAGCTCGCGACTACTGATATTGGCAATGCGGTCCCTTGCGCATGCGCCGCATGCGCTGCATCAGCGCTGACCTATCATTGCAACGTTCTTCACCTACCCGCAATTGCCATGGCCAATACCGATCCCAACCTGCAGTCCCGTTTCCTCGCTGCCGTCGAGCAGTCCAAGAACCTTGCCGAGCGGCCCGACAGCGCAACTCTGCTCAAGCTCTATGCGCTCTTCAAACAGGCCAGCGAGGGTGACGTCAGCGGCGAAAAGCCCGGGGCAATGGATTTTGTGGGCGCCGCCAAATGGACCGCGCGCGACGCCCTGCGCGGAACCGCAACTGCCGAGGCGATGACGCGATATATCGCCCTGGTCGAGGAACTGAGCAGCTAGTCTGGCGCGCGACGCCTAGACCGGTGCTTCGGCGCTTGCTGCGCCGTCCGCGCTTGCCACCGCTGGCGGCTCCACCGGCGCCACGGCCGCGCTCTTGGCCAGCAATTTTTCGAGGTGACTGCTCACGCTCTGCTCTATGGTGCCCTTGAAGCCCTTGAGCAGGAATCCGAGCCGTATTTCCACGGCAATCTGGGTGGGACTGACCTCGATACGGCCGTCGACTCCGCTGCGCTGAAAATGCAGCGTGTCGCCCTGCCACTTGCATGTAAGTGCATACTCCCGCGCGAGATCGTCCGCTGCAGCCTGAGCGGCGGCCTTGGCGCGGCTGAGCGGCAGGCCGTGGGGACGTGCAATGCGAATATCGGCCATGGGTGAAAAATCCAGGAAGCGGGAAATTGAGCAGGCGGGCAGGCCTGCAATCGTAGTGCAGATTACCGGCCCGCGCGCTACACCCGCATTGGCATTTTCAGCGACATTGGCGGCGCAATTGGCGGCGCCATTGGCATCATCACGCTCGCGCTATTTGTGCACATAAACCCGCCGCTTTTCCCAAACATCGGGGTTGAGCAGAGCGCGTGGCCGTTTTCCCTGAAGTACATCTGCCAAATTGGCCATGGCCAGTTTGACCATGCCGCGTCGGGCCGAGCGAGTGGCTGAGCCAATGTGTGGCGTAAGCACCACATTATCGAGCGGTAATAGTTCGGAATCAAATTTTGGCTCGTTTTCCATCACGTCCAGGGCCGCGGCACCCGGCCGGCCCAGGCGCAAGGCCGCCACTAGCGCCGCGTCATCGACCACGCCACCGCGCGCAATGTTGACGAGCACGGAGCCAGGTTTCATCTGGGCCAATTCCGAGGCGCCCAACAGGTGATGGGTGGCTGGGCTGTAAGGAACCAGCACGATCAGAAAATCCGCGCTTGCCAGCAGCTCATCCTTGCCGACCCAGCGCGCCACCGGCGGCGCGGTGCCGGCATCGGGGCTCAGCGCGAGGGGCGTACGGTTGTGATAGATGACAGGCATCGAAAAACCCTGTGCGCGCCGTGCGATTGCCTGGCCGATACGCCCCATGCCCAATATGCCCAGGGTGGCACCATGCACCTCGGCACCCAGGAACGCATCCAGGGCAAACCCCTGCCAATTGCCTGCCCGCGTCCAGCGGTCGGACTCCACGACACGACGCGCCGCTGCCATCAACAACGCCCAGGCGTGATCGGCCGTGGCCTCGGTCAGCACATCCGGTGTGTTGGTGGCCACGATGCCGGCGTGCGTGCAGGCAGCAAGGTCCAGGTTGTTGTAGCCCACAGCCACATTGCTGACCGCGCACAGTTGCGGCGCGTCGGCCAGTAGTTGCGCGTCGACGCGACGCGCCGGATCGACCAGCACACCGTGAACGCCCTGCAGGCGGGACGCAAGTTCTGTCGTGGACCAGGGTGCGTCCTCCTGGTTATCGGCAACGTCGAACTGCTGGCAAAGCTGTTCGAGCAGGTCGGGGAAAACACGGCGGGTTACCAGTACCCGGGCGCGGCCCGGCGCCGCCTTGCGCGGGGTTTCATTCAGCGGCATTTTTTGTGGCCTGCGGTTGCATGACGGAGTCCAGGGAGCGGCGCGGCGGAAGGAACGGAGAAAATTGTGCCACCAGATCAGGACCGGACCGCGGGCCGGGGCGACTTTTTCCGCCGATGATGAAGTTGACGCGCTGCGGTACTATTCCGTCATTAGTGTCTCCACCTGGATCGTTGCCGATGACCCACGTCGTTACGGAATCCTGCATCCGTTGCAAGTACACCGATTGCGTAGATGTCTGCCCCGTTGATTGCTTTCGCGAGGGGCCCAATTTCCTCACTATCGATCCGGACGAATGCATCGACTGCGCCGTCTGTATCCCCGAGTGCCCGGTCAACGCCATCTATCCGGAAGAAGACGTACCTGCGGATCAGCAGAAATTCATTGCCCTGAACGCAGAGCTGGCCAAGGAATGGCCATCCATCACCCGTATGAAGCCCCACCCGGCCGACGCGGACGAATGGAAAGACGTCAAGGACAAATTGCAACTTCTCAAGCGCTGACTGTAGCGCGAGGGGCTCAGGTCGCGACTTGGCGGTTTTCACAAGTGGAGTCAGGCAGTGAACTTGGCCTGGCTCCGACCTGAACGGAGGTCCTGGTGCTCTACCAACTGCACGAATGGCAGAGAAATCTGCTCAATCCCCTGTCGGCGTGGGCAGACGCCGCGTCCAATGCGCTGAGCAGCCCGTACAGCCCGCTTTCCTATACGCCGTTCTCGCGTCGCCTGGCGGCCGGCTATGACTTGCTGCACCGCCTGGGCAAGCATTACGAAAAACCCCGCTTCGGCCTGGATACAACCACGGTGGACGGCGCCGAGGTTGCCGTCACCCAGACCGTGGTCGTGAGCAAGCCCTTCTGCCGCCTCCTGCACTTCGAGCGCGCCCTGCCCGAGGGCCGCACGCCCGATCCGGTCGTGCTGATGTTCGCGCCGCTCTCGGGGCACCACGCCACGCTGCTGCGCGATACCGTGCGCGCGCTGCTCCCCACCTGCGACATCTACGTAACCGACTGGATAGACGCCCGCCTGGTTCCCCTGTCGGAAGGCCCGTTCCACCTGGACGACTACGTTCACTACTGCATGGATTTCATCCGCCTGCTCGGGCCGCAGGTGCACCTGATCTCGGTATGCCAACCCACGGTGCCCGTGCTGGCAGCCGTGTCGCTGCTTTCCTCCGCGCGCGATCCGGCGGTGCCACGGTCCATGACCATGATGGGCGGTCCGATCGATACGCGCCGCAACCCGACGCAGGTAAATGCGCTGGCCCAGCGCAAGCCGTACGAGTGGTTCCGCGATCACGTCGTCTTCAAGGTTCCTTCCAGCCATCCCGGTTACCTGCGCGAGGTGTACCCGGGCTTCCTCCAGCATGCCGGCTTCGTGGCCATGAATCCGGACCGGCACATGGAGTCGCACTGGGACTACTA
>CAIQGU010000131.1 GCA_903871435.1 uncultured Burkholderiales bacterium
CGCACGGTCGCCAAATACCGCGAGCTGATGCAGATCCCGCCCGCCGCCATGCGCAAGACCATATGACGTTCAAGCGTTCTACCCGCCTTCAACGCACAGCTCCGCACGCCGCATTTCCGGTTCGACCTGCAGTTTTTTTGTTTCCGGCTCCGGAAGTCGCTTTGCGACGACCGCACCGGCTTGTTCCAGTCTGCTTCAGAAAGGGAACCGCATGAAAATCGCGATACATGGCCACCATCTGCAAGTCACCGACGCGCTGCGTCTTTACGTGGAAGGCAAGCTGGAGCGGGTCCGAAGGCATTTTGATCACGTCATCGACGCCGACGTGCAACTGTCGGTTGAAAAGCTCCAGCAGAAGGCCGAGATCACGCTGCGGGTCAGCGGCTCTGCCCTGCACGCCGAATCCATCGACGACGATCTCTATGCCGCCATCGATTGCCTCATGGACAAGCTGGACCGGCAGGTCATCAAGCACAAGGATCGCCTGAAGAAAAATTATCCCCACGCGTCGGTCAAGCACCAGCAACCGCTGGAGGCCGATTGAGGCTTGCCAGCCCGTTCCGGCGGGCACGCGCCGCGGGCGCCTGCCCGCCGGCGGCGGCTGGTGGGCGCTTCGAGACGACATCTGTTGCGGGGCGGCAACGCTGGCGCTGGCGCAGCCCCGGGTCGTATGACGGCGGGGGGCCCGCAGGTATACTGGTTTTTGACCGGTCGCCCGATGCGGGCTCGCACCAGTACCCCCGGTGTTCCGCGCTTGCCCATGAACCAACTGTCCAAGCTGCTGCCGCTGTCGAATATCGCCGTCGATAGCCTTGCCCGCGACAAATCCTCCGCCCTTGACGTTGCCGCAGCCCTTTTTTCCGCAGCGGCCAATATCGACGAACGCAAGGTCCTTGCCAGCCTGGTTGCCCGCGAACAGCTCGGCTCCACCGGGCTCGGCCTGGGTGTTGCTATCCCGCACGGCCGCATGCGCGGCCTCAAGCGCGCGGTCGCCGCGGTTGTACGCCTGGCGCAGCCGGTCGCCTTCGATGCCCCTGACGGCCGCCCCGTCGGCTTGCTGGTAGCCCTGCTGGTCCCGGAGAACGCCACGCAGGAACATCTCGAACTGCTCTCGGAAATCGCGCAGATGCTCTCCGACCGTGACCTGCGCGACGGACTCATGGCGGAACCCACTCCCGCGGCTCTTCTGGCGCGATTCAGCGCCTGGGAACCCGTGCGGCCGGCCGCCTGAGCCCCGCGGCGCCTCACGGCGCCGGCTGCAACCTTCCACGAAAGCGCCCGTCGTGCAGACGCTCAACACGCTGTTCGAAGAAAACCAGACGGTCCTGGGCCTGCGTTGGCTGGTGGGCAACCCCGATACCCTGTGGCCGCTGCCCGATACCGCCGAGCAGAGCGTCCAGGCCTCCGAGCTCGTCGGCCACCTGAACCTCATCCACCCGCGGCGCATCCATGTTCTGGGCGCGGAGGAGGTCGACTACATCGTGCGCATGAGCATCGTGCGCCGCAATCACTTTTCCAACGAACTGGTCGAAGGCGGGCCCCTGGGCCTGATCCTCGCCGACGACCGCAGCCTGCCTCCGGAATTGCTGACCGCCATAGCCGCGGCCGGATTACCGCTGTTTGCCACCGCGCGCCCGTCGGCCGAGGTGATCGATGTATTGCGCATCTACCTGGCCAAGGTGCTGGCGCCGCACTGCTCCATGCACGGCGTGTTCATGGACGTCCTAGGCCTGGGCGTGCTGGTCGCTGGCGAGTCCGGCCTGGGCAAGAGCGAGTTGGCGCTGGAACTCATCAGCCGCGGCCACGGCCTCGTTGCCGATGACGTCGTCGATTTCGCGCGCGTATCGCCCGACTCGGTCGAGGGCCGCTGCCCCCCGCTGCTGTCGAATCTTCTCGAGGTGCGCGGGCTGGGCTTGCTCGACATCAAGGCTATCTTTGGCGAAACCGCCGTGCGCCGCAAGATGAAGCTGCGGCTCATCGTCGAACTCATGCGGCGCAGCGCCGCCGATACCATCGAGCGCCTGCCCCTGGCCGGCTCCACGCAGTCGGTGCTTGGGCTGGACATCTACAAGGTCGTCATACCGGTGGCCGCCGGCCGCAACCTCGCGGTTCTGCTCGAGGCCGCGGTACGCAACACCATCCTCAAGTTGCGGGGTATCGACACGATGGAGGAATTCTCGGAGCGGCAGCGCCGCGCGATGGATTCCTAGCCGCAGCGGGTTGCTGCCGCAGTTGCTACCGCTGGTGGCGGTGCCGGGCTACACGAGCGGTGCTGCAATTGCAGGCATGCGCCGCCCCGACTCCCTTAACGAATTTCTGCCGCTTTTTTTCCGCCACCTGCTGGGCGTGTGGCGCTTATTGCGTCGCAAAGCCGGCCTGGCGTCCCGTTCGGGGCGGACTTTACCCGCACGTCCGCGCCCTGCTGCCGCATCGCAAAGCGCGTCTCAAGGCGCAACGCAATCAACCCCTCCATCACCGCAAGGGAGAACCCACCATGAAGAAGTCCTGGCTGGCACCGCTATTTTTGCTGCCGCTACTGGCCCACGCCGCCGACGAACCCAAGAAGGAAACCCACCGCAGCACCAAGCTGGGTGTCTGCAGCAAAGAGGCCCACTCCAAGGGCCTCAAGGGCGATGAGCGCAAGAAATTCATTTCTGGCTGCATCGCCAGCAGCAAGCAGGCCAAGCCGGCCCCCGCCGCAAGCACTGCACCCTGAGTTGCCGGCCGGCCTGCGCACTGCGCCGTGCCGGCTGGTAAGCCTTGCCGAATTGCCCCCGCTCCCGCGGAATGCTTGCACCTGCATGGTTTAATACGGCATCAGCCGCGCCCGCCCGGGCGCGGCGCACGCTGCGCCGCGCACGACGGCCGCGCACGACGGCGTCAGGCGACACGATATGCGCTTAATCCTCGTTTCCGGAATGTCGGGCTCTGGCAAGTCGGTTGCCATCCGCCTGCTCGAAGACATCGGCTTTTATTGCGTCGATAACCTTCCCTCCTCGGTACTCACCGAGGTCTGCGAGGTTCTCACCCGCAGCGGTTATCAGGATCTTGCCGTCTCCATCGATGCCCGTTCAGAAGCCTCCATGGCCGGCGTGCCGGCCGTGCTGCAGGGCCTGCGCAACGCCGGGCACGATGTCCGGCTGCTGTTCCTAACCGCCTCCACCGAAGCCCTGGTGCAACGGTTTTCCGAAACCCGCCGCCGCCATCCCCTCAGCCAGCGCGCTGCTCCGCGGGCCGCGGGCGCCGCCGGCGAACCCACACTCGAAGAATCCATTGCCCAGGAGCGCGAGCTTCTTGCGCCGCTGTATTCCCTGGGGCACATCATCGACACCAGTAGCCTGCCCGCCAATACGCTGCGCCAATGGGTGCGCGGTTTTGTCGATGGCGGCCGCAGCGCGCTCACCCTGGCCTTTGAGTCCTTCGCGTTCAAGAACGGCGTACCCGTCGCCGCCGATCTCGTCTTCGACGTACGCAATCTTCCCAACCCCTATTACGAATCCGAACTGCGCCCGCTTACCGGACTCGATGCGCCCGTAGCGTCGTTCCTCGAACGCTCGCCGCTGGTTGCCAGCGTGACCGATGACATCGCCGCATTGCTGCAAAAATGGCTGCCCACGTACCGCGAAGACGGGCGCCACTACCTCACCGTGGCCATCGGCTGTACCGGGGGCCAGCATCGCTCGCCCTATGTGGTGGAGCAACTGGCCGCACGCTTTGGCGGCCAGGGATCAGTACTGGTGCGGCATCGCGGTCTGCATCGTTAACATGCGCGCTCGAGCCGACATCGTACGTCGAAGGAAACCCAAGATGGGCAAGCAAGCACTTTCACAGCAGACCCTGCTGCGCTGCGCGGGCGCCTGCCTCCTGGCTGGCTTATTGGCGGGCTCTGCAACAGCTGCGCCCTACCAGGGTATCGACGAAATCATTCGCGCGTCCGCCCCCGCTGACTGGCGCACGCCCGATCCTGAAAACCTGCTGTACCTGGAGCTGCCCGCCGGCCGGGTCATCATCGAGATGGCC
>CAIQGU010000132.1 GCA_903871435.1 uncultured Burkholderiales bacterium
CCAACACCACGATCGACCGGGGTTCGGCTGCCGACACGGTGATCGGCGAGGGCGTGAAGATCGACAACCAGGTGCAGATCGGCCACAATTGCCGAATCGGCGCGCACACGGCCATTGCCGGTTGTGTCGGCATTGCGGGGAGCGCCGTCATCGGCCGCAACTGCCAGTTGGGCGGGGCGGCCATGATTCACGGCCACCTGAGCATCGCCGATGGCACGATCGTGGGTGCCGGCACCTTGGTATCACGCAGCATCACCCAGGCTGATTTTTACACCGGTGTCTTTCCCATGATGCGCAACCGCGACTGGGAACGCAACGCGGTGCTGGTGCGGCATCTGGTGGAGTTGCGCGATCGCATCCGGCGCCTCGAAAAGCAACTGCCACCCGGCACGGGGCGGGACAGCGGCAGCGGCATCCCCGACAACAACAATACCAACGACAGCGAGCCTGGACCCAAGTCATGATGGACATACGCGAAATCCTCGCCACCCTCCCGCACCGCTTTCCTATCATCCTGGTCGACCGCGTGCTCGAGCTCGAGACCGGCAAGCGCATCGTGGCCATCAAGAACGTCTCGGCCAACGAGCCGGTGTTCACGGGGCATTTCCCGCACTATCCCGTGATGCCCGGCGTGCTCATCCTGGAATCCATGGCGCAGACCGCGGCCATCCTCTCATTCGTGAGCGCGGGCCACAAGGCGCAGAGCGACTCGCTGTATTACTTTGCGGGCATCGACAAGGCGCGCTTCAAGCGTCCCGTCATACCGGGCGACCAGCTGCGGCTGGAAGTTACCCTCACGCGCGAACTGCGTGGCGTGGCCAAGTACGAGGCGCGCGCCCTCGTCGACGGGCAGCTGGCCTGCGAGGCCGAGCTCATGTGCGCCTACCGTCCCGTCAATGCCGAGCCGGGACAGGGGCTGCCGCCGGGAGGTGGTTGATGGCGCAGGTTCATCCCAGCGCGATCGTCGATCCGCGCGCCGAGCTGGCCCCGGATGTCACGGTAGGCCCGTACAGCGTGATAGGCCCGCGAGTCCGGGTGGGCGCCGGCACGCAGATCGGTTCTCATGTGGTGCTGGAGGGCAACACGCGCATCGGCAGCGGCAACCGCATCTTTTCATTTGCCGCGGTGGGCACCGAACCGCAGGACAAGAAGTACGCCGGCGAAGACACCGAGCTCGTCATCGGCGATGGCAACACCATCCGTGAATACTGCCTCATCAATACCGGAACGGTGCAGGGCGGCAACATCACCACGATAGGTTCGGGCAACTGGATCATGGGCTACGCGCACGTGGCCCACGACTGCACGGTGGGCAGCAACACCATCATCGCCAACGGCGTACAGCTGGCCGGTCACGTCCGCGTGGATGACTGGGCCATCATCGGCGGTACCTCGGCCGTGCACCAGTTTGTCCGCGTGGGCGCGCACACCATGTGCGGCGGTGGAACCATCCTGCTCCAGGACCTGCCGCCCTTCATCATGTGCAACGGCAACCCGGCCAAGCCCTACGGCGTGCACGTCGAAGGTCTCAAGCGGCGGCAGTTCAGCGCCGAGAGCATCGCCGCGCTGCGCCGCGCCTACAAGATCGTCTACCGCGAAAACCTCCCGCTCGCCGAGGCCCGTGTGGCCCTCGATGCCCTCATCGCCGAAGAACCGGAGCACAGCGTGGCGCCGCTGCGCGCCTTCGCCGAGTTTCTTGCCAACCCGGGGCGGGGCCTGCTGCGTTGATGCCGCCGGTGCCCGAGACCAGCGGCGTCGTCTTTGTCGCCGGCGAGTCCTCGGGTGATCTTCTGGCCGCCCCGGTGATCGAGTCCCTGGCGCACCGCCAGCCGGCCGTGCGTAGCGCGGGTATTGCGGGCGACCGCATGATCGCCGCGGGCTGCGAGCCCTGGCACCATGTGCGCGAACTGTCGGTGCGGGGCTATGCCGAAGTGCTGGGCGAACTGCCGCGGCTGTTGCGCCTGCGCCGTGGCCTGCAACGGCGGGTGCTGGCCGGACCCTGCGCCGCGCTGGTGGGCGTGGACGCCCCGGATTTCAATCTTGCCCTGGAGACGGCGGTGCGCCGCCAGGGCATGCCCACCGTGCACTATGTAAGTCCGTCGATCTGGGCGTGGCGCGCCGGGCGCATCGAGGCCATCCGCCGTGCCGCCGACCGTGTGCTGCTGGTGTTTCCCTTCGAGGAAGCGATCTACGCCCGCGCCGGCATCGCCGCCACGTACGTGGGCCACGCCCTGGCCAGCCAGATTCCGCTCCAACCCGACCGATTGGGTGCACGCAGCCGCCTGGGCTACGGCGCGCACGAACTGCTGGTCTGCCTCATGCCGGGCAGCCGCCGCTCCGAGATCGCCAGCATGGCGCCGGTGTTTTTTGCGGCTGCCGCAGGGCTGCTGCGTAGCCACCCAGGCGCACGCTTCCTGGTGCCGGTAGCCGATTCGGGCCTGCGTGCCATGCTGCAGGCTTGCCGGGACGCCGCGCCCGAGGCCGCGGAGCGGATCGACCTCATCGATGCGCGGTCACACGACTGCCTGGAGGCATGTGATGGCGTGCTGGTCGCCAGCGGCACCGCAACGCTGGAGGCGGCGCTGTACAAGCGACCCATGGTGATCGCCTATCGCATGCCCGCCGTCTCGGCTTGGATCATGCGGCGCATTGGCGGCTATCTGCCCTGGGTAGGCCTGCCCAACATACTTGCCCATGAAACCCTGGTGCCCGAACTGCTGCAGGAACAGGCCACGCCGCAGGCGCTGGCCGCCGCCCTCGACG
>CAIQGU010000133.1 GCA_903871435.1 uncultured Burkholderiales bacterium
AGACCCTGTGCCGTATCTCCATCTCACCGGATTCCTGTGTGCGCCAGACGGAGACCATTTACGAGCGCTGGGGCGGGCGGATGCTGCTGATCGCGCGCTTCGTGCCGGGACTCTCCACCATAGCCCCGCCGCTGGCAGGCGCCATGCGCCTGCCGCTCGTTTCGTTCCTCGCCTATAGCGCGGGCGGCGCCTTGATCTGGATCGTGGTTTCCCTTGGAATCGGCATGGTCTTCCAGGCGCAAATCGTCCTGGCGGGCGAGTACCTTGCCCGCTTCGGCACGCTGGCGTTGGCAGGTATCGCCTGCGCGTTTATCGCGTTTCTTGGGTTCAAGTACTGGGAACGGCGGCGCTTCTACAAAACCCTGCGCATGGCGCGTATCACCGTGGATGAACTGCACGTCCTCATCAGTGCCGGCGCGGATCCCGTAATACTGGACGTGCGTTCCGCGGCGTCCCGCCAGATGGATGGTCGCAGCATTCCAGGTGCGCGGCCGGTCGACATCGCCGCTCCGGAAGCGCAACTGCGCGGCGTACCCAAGGCGAGCGAGATCGTCGTCTATTGCAGCTGCCCCAGCGAGGCTTCGGCTGCGCGGGTGGCGCGGCTGCTGATGGACCACGGGTTCCAGCGCGTTCGCCCGCTGGCGGGCGGTATCGATGCCTGGGAAACCGCCGGTCACGAACTCGAGATCGACATCACCGTCGATCGAGCGCCGGCCGCAAGCAGCGAGGCGAGCGGCGATGCGAGTGCTCCCGCGGCGGCGGCACGCGGCGCAATTGGAGACCGTGCGGCGTGAACGCCGGGTCCCCTGATCCCGGCGAGGGACCGACTGCGCGCGCTGCCGACGGTTTGGATGCCGCGGCAGGCGCCATGGTTGGCACCGCGGCCGATCAATGGGCGCCGCGTATTTCCCGCAGCGTGGGCGCGGACGGCCGCACCCGCATCCAGCTCTCCGGCACCTGGGTGCTGCGCGCCCTGCTGCCCCAGGCGGTGGCCCTGAGCCGCCAATTGCAGCAGCATGCGCGCGACGCGCAGGCGCAGTGGGATCTGCGTCCTGTGGAAACGATAGACGACGCGGGCGCGCTGCTGCTCTGGCGCTGCTGGGGCCGGCGCCGCCCTCCCTTGCTGCTGCGGCCTGAACAGGAGCCGGCTTTCGTCAACCTGTCGCCGGTGGCATTGCTGCCACCCCCCGAACCGCGGCACGACGCGCTCGCACCGGTTGCCCTGATCGGGCGGCGCCTGCTCGCGCTGCGCGAGCATCTGTTCGATATCGTGCTCGTCTCGGGCCACCTCGCGCTCGATGTCTTCCACCTTGCGCGCCAGCCGGCACGCATGCCCTGGCGCGAGATCTCCGCCAACATCTACCGGACGGGTACCCAGGCGCTGCCCATCGTCGCGCTGGTAGGATTTCTGGTGGGCGTGGTGCTCAGCTACCTTTCCGCCAAGCAGCTGCAGGCCTACGGCGCCAACATCTTCATCATCAACATCCTGGGCGTGGGCATCGTGCGCGAGCTGGGCCCCATGCTCGCGGCTATCCTGGTCGCCGGCCGTTCCGGGTCCTCCATGACGGCGCAGTTGGGTGTCATGCGCGTAACCGAAGAACTCGACGCCCTGTCGGTGATGGGCATATCCATCACGCAACGGCTGGTACTGCCCAAGGTCCTCGCGCTGGCCATCACGATGCCGCTGCTGGTTTTGTGGTGCGACTCCATCGCGATGATCGGCGGCATGCTGGCGGCGAACTGGGAACTGGGAATCAGCTACCGCGAGTTCCTGCACTCCCTGCCGGCTACGCTGCCGCAGTCCAACCTCTGGCTGGGCATCGGCAAGGGCACGCTCTTTGGCATACTCATCGCCATCATCGCCTGCCACTACGGTCTGCGTATCAAGCCCAATACCGAGAGCCTGGCAACGGGCACGACCGAGTCGGTCGTCAGCGCCATCACCATCGTCATCCTGGTGGACGCCGCCATCGCCGTGCTGTTTTCCCCGGTGGGTCTCTAGCGAAATGGATGCGGCCGTGGACCATGCACGCATGAACGCCAATACGCCGCCCGGACCCGATGCGCCTGCCGTCATCGTCATCGAGGGCGTATGGACCGTGCTCGACGGCAACACGATCCATCGCGGCATCGACCTGCGGATACGGCGGGGCGAAGTGCTGGCGCTGATCGGCGAATCGGGCAGCGGCAAGACCACGCTACTGCGGGAAATGCTGGGCCTTGGCATACCCAGCCGCGGCAGCATTCGCGTATTCGATACCGCCCTGCAGGGCAGCTCGCAAGAAGAGATCAAGCGCACGCGGCGGCGCTGGGGCGTGCTGTTTCAGGAAGGCGCGCTGTTCTCGGCGCTGAGCGTATACGACAACGTCGCATTGCCGCTTCGGGAGTTGCGCGCATTGCCGGAGGACGTGGTGCGCGAGCTCGTGATGATGAAGCTGGCGCTGGTGGAAATCGACGCAGCCAGCGCCACCAAGCTGCCGGCCCAGCTTTCGGGCGGCATGGTCAAGCGGGTGGCGCTGGCCCGCGCTCTGGCGCTCGACCCCGAGCTGCTGTTCCTGGACGAACCGACCGCCGGCCTGGACCCGGAGCGCAGCGCGGGATTCGTGCAGCTGGTGCAACGGCTGCGCCAGGAACTGCACCTCACCGTCGTGATGGTCACGCACGATGTGGACACCCTCATCGCGCTGGCCGACCGCGTGGCCGTGCTGGCCGACCATAGCATCGTCGCCGTTGGTCCCCTGTGGGATGTGGTGCGGGTGCCGCATGCTTTCATCAGCAGCTTCTTCCTCGGGCATGTGAGCCGCTGCAAGCAATCGAGCGTGGATGACTACCGCCGCGCGCTCGCGCCCGGCTTGATCCGTACCGAACCCATGCCCGTCGCCACCACGGGCACCGTAACCGCCGCCAACGCCAACCGGGAGATGTAGGAATGGAAAGCCGCGCCAATGTCATCGCCGCCGGTCTGTTTGTGATCACGCTCACGGTCGCATTGATTTTCACCGCGCTCTGGCTCACCCGCGACAGCGTCGATCGCTTGCCCTACCTGGTGGTCTCCAAAGTGCCGGTAACCGGCCTGCACGCCAAGGCCGCCGTGCGATTGCGCGGCGTGGATGTCGGACGGGTGGACGCCATCGCCTTCGACCCGAAGAACCCGCGCACCATACTCGTCAACATATCGGTGGACCGCTCGGCCGCACTCACCCAGGGTACTTACAGCCAGCTCGCCTTCCAGGGCGTGACCGGGCTCTCGTACATCGCGCTCGATGATGAAGGCGACAAGTCGGCGCCACTCGTCACCAGCCCTGATGCGCCGGGCCGCATCGAGATGCGCCGCTCGCTCATCGACAGCATCGGTGAATCCAGCGTCGATCTCCTGCACGATGCCGGCGTCGCCGCCAAGCGCGTCAACCAACTGCTCAGCGACGACAACCTCGCGCACTTCGCCGGCACGCTCAAGAGCACGGAAGCGGCGGCCAGCCAGCTGGCGGCGCTGGCGGGGAAATTGCAGCCGGCCGCCCAGTCGATACAAGGACTGGCCACCGATACCCGGGGCGCGGTGCAAAAGCTCGACGTCCTGCTGGGCGACCTGCACGGCACCACCGTGGAGTTGACCCAGCATCTGGGTGCGTTCGACCAGGTTGGCCGCGGCGCACAGGCGGTCGGGGACGCCAGCGCCGCCCTGCAGAGCACGCTGGTTGACGACACCCTGCCACGGCTGACGCAAGCCACGGATGACCTGGCGCGCACATCGCGCACGCTGGACCGGTTCCTCTCGCAAATACAGGAGCGCCCCCAGATACTGGTGTTCGGTGCCCCAGCGCCGGCACCCGGCCCGGGTGAGGCGGGCTTTGTTGCGCCCGCGGGAGAAAAGCAATGATGAAGAGCAGAACACGTGCGCGGCAAATCGTCCTGACGGCAGCGGCAGGACTGATGGCAGCGGCGGTCCTGGCCGCCTGCAGTACCACTGCGCCGGCCATCAAGCGCTATGACTTCGGCATACCACCGGCTGCCTCGGCCGATGCGGCGCGCACGGTTGGCGCCAACCCCGAAGTAACGGTCGGCGCGCCCATCTGGCTGGACACGCCGGCGGTGCTCTACCGCCTGGGCTACGCCGACGAAAGCCAGCTGCATGCATATGCGCAGACACAGTGGGTCGCGGCACCGTCGCGCCTTCTGGAGCAAGCCCTGCTAGCCAGCAGCCTGAAGGATGATCCGCGCGCCTGCAGCGCCGGAGGCGGGCCACCCGTGCGCCTTGATGTGAACCTTCAGGAGTTCAGCCAGGCCTTTGACAGCCCCAGCGACAGCCACGTCGTGCTGAGGGCAAAGGTGCGCATGCTGTCGACACGCACACACGCCGTGCTTGCGCAGCGCCAATTCGATCTGCGTGCCGCCGCGCCCGCATCCGATGGGCCGGGAGCCGTTCATGGCCTGCGCGACCTGGCGCACGCTTTTGCCGCGAGCGCGCTTGCATGGGCCGCGTCCTGTCCCGCGGATACTTCCGGCGCGCAAAGCCAACGCTAGAAAAGGCGCGGGTTGCGAGGGTAATTCGACGCGTCAACGCGTGGTTGCCCCGGACTCACCTATCACCACGCTTAAATATTGCAGTGCGGGTCCTGCGCGGGGGCCTGGCCACGGGTTTTTTTCAAATCTTGACCCGGGTCAAAGGCAGCCGGACCGCGCGTCGTCCATTATGGAAATCTCATCTGCACGCAGCGACACGCCGCGAAGCAGGTGCAGTCTTCGGACAAGGCGCAACCGCGCTAAAAAGTCCGTCGCAACTATCAAGGAGAGCCATGTCTTCCGTCCTGGAAAACCGCTCGGCCACCACCACGGCCGACGACACCCTGAAAGCCAAGAGCCGTGACGCCGGCATCATATCGGGCGGCCACCTGGTCGCGCGCGCACTGAAGAATGAAGGCGTCGACACGATATTCACGCTGTGTGGCGGGCACATCATCGACATTTACGACGGCTGCGTCGATGAAGGCATACGCATCATCGACGTCCGCCATGAGCAGATCGCCGCGCACGCAGCAGACGGCTATGCACGCCAGACCGGCAAGCTGGGCGTTTGCGTCACCACGGCAGGCCCGGGCTGCACCAACGCCGTCACTGGCGTGGCCACGGCGTTCCGCTCGGAAACACCCATGCTCCACATCGGCGGCCAGGGCGGCATGACCCAGCACATGATGGGCTCGCTGCAGGACCTCCCGCACGTCGACATGATGCGGCCCATCACGAAGTTCTCGGCGGGTGTGCGCTCTACCGAGCGCACCGCCGACATGGTGTCGATGGCCATTCGCGAGGCCTTCAACGGCGCGCCCGGCCCCTCCTACCTGGAGATCCCGCGCGACGTGCTCGACCGCGAAATCGACATCAAGACGGCTGTCATCCCCGAGCCGGGCCGCTATCGCGCCTCCATCCGATCGATCGGCGATCCGGCCGATATTGAAACCCTGGCGGACCTGCTGGTCAACGCCGAACGTCCGGCCATCCTGTACGGTCAGCAGGTGTGGACCGCCCGCGGCCACGAGGAAGCCGTCGCATTGCTGCGCGGCCTGGACATCCCGGGTTATTTCAACGGCGCAAGCCGCGGCCTGCTGCCCCCGGAAGACCCGCACCACTTCGACCGGACGCGCTCGCAAGCGTTCGCCAAGGCGGACGTCATCGTCATCGTGGGCACGCCGTTCGACTTCCGCATGGGCTACGGCAAGCGCATCAGCAAGAGTCTCAAGCTGGTGCAGATCGACATGAACTACGCGACGGTCGGCAAGAACCGTGACATCGACCTGGGCATCGCCGGCCACCCCGGCGCCATCCTGGGCGCGGTGCTGCAGGCCGCCAGCGGCCGGATCAAGAACGACAAGCGCCAGGCCCGCAAGGCCTGGATGCGCGAGCTGCAGGAGGCCGAGAAGGTGGCCACCGAGAAGCTCATGCCGCTGTTCAAGTCCGACAATGCGCTCATCCATCCATACCGCGTGGCCTATGAGATCAACGAGTTCCTCGCTGACGACACGATCTACATCGGCGACGGCGGCGACGTGGTCACCATCTCGGCGCAGGCCGTGCGGCCGCGCCGCCCGGGCCAGTGGATGGATCCGGGCGCACTGGGCTCGCTGGGCGTGGGAACGGGTTTTGCCATCGCCGCGGGCCTGGCCAATCCCGAGAAGGAGGTACTCTGCTACTACGGTGACGGCGCCTTCAGCATGACCGCCTTCGACATGGAATCGGCCAACCGCTTCAAGGTGCCGTACATTGCGGTGGTGGGCAACAACTCGGCCATGAACCAGATCCGCTACGGGCAACTGGCCAAATACGGCCAGGACCGCGGCAACGTCGGCAACCTGCTGGGCGATGTCCCCTACGGCAAGTTCGCCGAGATGCTGGGCGGCTACGGCGAGGAAGTGCACGATCCGGCGAAGATCGCCGGTGCGTTGCTGCGCGCCCGCGAGGCGGTGAAGACCACCGGCAAGTGCGCGGTCATCAACATCTGGGTCGATCCCGCCGTCTATGCGCCCGGCACGATGGCGCAGACGATGTACAAGTAATCCGCGACGCGGGCCCGACGGGCCCGCGCACTCCCCGGCCGCGCCCAGGCGCGGCACGGGACCGGATACGAGCAACAACTTACAGAAGGATCATTATCAACATGGACCTGCCCCTTAGCGGAATTCGCATCATCGACTTCACCCACGTGCAGGCGGGACCCGCCTGCACCCAACTGCTGGCCTGGTTCGGCGCCGACGTCATCAAGGTGGAACGCCCGGGTTCGGGCGACGTGACGCGCAGCCAGCTGCGCGACATCCCCGATGTCGATGCGCTGTACTTCACCATGCTCAACAGCAACAAGCGTTCCCTGACGCTCGACACCAAGAAGCCCGAGGGCAAGATCATCCTCGAGAAGCTCATCAAGGAATCGGACGTGCTGGTCGAGAACTTCGGCCCCGGCGCACTCGACCGCATGGGTTTCACCTGGGAGCGCATCAAGGAACTCAATCCCAAGATGATCGTGGCATCGGTCAAGGGGTTCTCCGACGGCCACCATTACGATGACCTGAAGGTCTACGAAAACGTGGCCCAGTGCGCCGGCGGCGCGGCTTCCACCACCGGCTGGTGGGACGGCCCGCCGACGATCTCGGCCGCTGCCCTGGGCGACAGCAATACCGGCATGCACCTGGCCATCGGCATCCTGACGGCCATCATCGGCCGCATGAAGACCGGCAAGGGCCAGCGCGTGGCCGTGTCCATGCAGGACAGCGTGCTCAACCTGTGCCGCGTCAAGCTGCGCGACCAGCAGCGCCTCGACCGCCTGGGTTACCTGGAAGAGTATCCCCAGTATCCGCACGGCACGTTCAGCGACGTGGTGCCGCGCGGCGGCAACGCCGGCGGCGGTGGCCAGCCGGGCTGGATCCTCAAGTGCAAGGGCTGGGAAACCGACCCCAACGCGTACATCTACTTCACGATCCAGGGCCACGCCTGGGAACCCATCTGCAAGGCGATCGGCAAGCCGGAATGGATCAGCGATCCGGCCTACACCACCGCCAAGGCGCGCCAGCCGCACATCATGGACATCTTCGGAACCATCGAGGCATGGCTGGCCGACAAGACCAAGTTCGAGGCGGTGGACATCCTGCGCAAGTTCGACATCCCCTGCGCACCGGTGCTCACCATGAAGGAACTCGAGCACGATCCGTCGTTGCGCGCCAGTGGAACCATCGTCGAGGTGGATCACAAGGAACGCGGCAAGTACCTCACGGTGGGCAGCCCGATCAAGTTCTCGGACATGAAGCCGGTGGTCACGGGTTCGCCGCTGCTGGGCGAGCACACGGACGAGGTCCTGGGATTGCTGGGTTACACCAAGGACCAGATCGCCGCCCTGCACGCTGAAAAAGCCGTCTGACGACGTATGCCGCGCGCCCCTCAGACCTGGACCGTGCGCGCGGCAGCAACCGGAACGCCGCCGTGAGCGACCGCGCCCACGGCGGTGTCGATCCGGCCCAATTGCTGTCGGCCGTCGGTGACGCACTGGTCGTCACCGACGTGTCCGGCGCCATCACTCTGTGGAACGCCGGTGCCGAGCGCATGTTCGGTTTTACCGCGGCCGAAGCCCTTGGCCAGTCGATGGATATCTTTATTCCCGAACGCCTGCGCAAGCGGCACTGGGATGGGTACCACGAGACCATGCGCACGGGCCACACCCGGTACGGATCGGACGTGCTGCGCGTGCCGGCCATCGACAAGTCGGGGCGATCGCTATCGATCGCCTTCACGGTTGCGATGCTCAATGACAGCGCGGGAAATCCCCAGGCGGCCGTTGCGGTGATCCGCGACGAAACGGCACGGTTCCAGGAAGACCGCCGCCAGAAGGCGCGCATTGCGGAACTGGAAGCCGCCTTGCTGGCCGCGCAAGTCTCCGGACTCAAGCCCTGATCGTTGCGCGTTAAACACGCCGCCCTCGCCGGGAGGGCACTGCCTTGTTATCCTGCTTGCGCGAGGCTGGCGCCGCCGCGCGGGGGATCCGCCCAGCGCCGGGCCTCCTGCACCGACTGTCCAGGAAGACACATGGGATCGGAACCCCGGATCTTGCGAGCAAAGGATGTACGGCCTCAAGCGTGGCGTAATGGTGGTGGGCAAACCCGGGAATTGCTCGTATGGCCCGGGCGCACACAGGCGCCCGCTGCCAGCGGTAACTATCCCTGGCAACTGCGCATCAGCCTGGCCGAGGTCAGCCGCAACGGCCCGTTCTCGGCCTACCCCGGCGTGCAACGCTGGTTTGCCGTTGTGGAGGGCACGGGCGTGCGCCTGGCATTCCCGGGTGCGGTGCACCGGGTCGACGCCAGCAGCGCGCCCCTGCATTTTGCCGGTGACATGCCCGTCGACTGTGAATTGCTCGACGGCCCCACACGCGATCTCAACCTCATGACCGCAGGCGGCGCGGGTCATATGCGGGCCGCCCGCGCCGGTCGGCAATGGCGCAGCGAACTGCCGCAACGCGGCCTCTATACGCGCGTCGCCGGTATATGGAGCGATGATCGCGGACGGCGCCGCCAGCTGGCGGCCAACAGCCTGCTGTGGGTCGAGGGCGCCGCCGGCAGCGCCTGGGATTTCCTGCCGGGCCTGGCCGACGAGAGCAACAGCGATGACGCGCTCGACTGGGGCGGCAGCGGCGACGGACCACCCGGGTGGTGGCTGGGTTTCGGGCCCGATGAGGGCCATGCGCAGCAGTAGGATGGCGCACCACAGCCGCACGCCATGACCCCCGGATCTTTTTCCCTCAACGGCAAGGTTGCTGTCGTCACGGGCGCGGCCAAAGGCATTGGCCTCTCGCTGGCGCACGCGCTTGCACAGGCTGGCGCGGCCGTGGGCTTGTTGGGACGCGATGGTTCCGCGCTGGCTGCATTGGCGACGGAGCTGCGTGCCAGGGGGCATGTCGCCGCCCATGCGGTGCTCGACGTGCGCGACACGTCCCG
>CAIQGU010000134.1 GCA_903871435.1 uncultured Burkholderiales bacterium
CTCCATTGCGGAATTCACTCCGGACGCACACTCGCACTAACGCGCCAGACCCAGCCGGGTCACAACCAGCCACCGCGCCCGCTGCCGCTCGAGGAAGTGGGGCGGCTCGTGTACTGATGGAGCGCGCTCAGGCGCCGGCCATGCCCGGCGCGACGCGCTGCGTGGCACGCCGATCAACCCAACCCGGCCGCAGTTGCACGGGCGGGCGGTTCTCGGGTAGCGGCCGGTCGGCGAAGGTGCGCAGCGGTGCAAACTGCTCGGTTGCGGCCAGTTGGTCGCGCAGGCGCACGAGGTTCTGCGGTTCGCTCAGCAGACGCATGCGCTCGGCATTGCTCAGGCGTTCCATGTCGTGGTGGTCGAGCATGCCGCGCACCAACAGACGGCGGGCCTTGCCGCGTGTGCCCCAGCCGGTGTTGCGGTTGCCCATGGCCGAGCGCACCACATCGTAGAGCCAGGGATTGGTAAGCGTTTCGCGCCATGCCGTTGCCGGCATTGCGGTTCCCGCGTAGTCCCAGGCGCGCTGTAGCACGCCGGGGGTGTCATGCTCCTCCGGAGTGAGCAGCAGCCTGCGCGCCAGCAGGCGCTCGCCGATGCTGGCGCGGCCGGTAAGGACGGCCAGCGGAACGGCGAGCAACAGCGGCAGGATCATGGGCGAGAGCCACATGATGGCCATGGGCTGAACCAGGAAGGCCAGGGCGGAGATCAGGCCCACCACGAGGCCGACAACGGCGAAGCGGCCCGCCGCATCGCCCCAGCGGATATCCGTGGCTTCCCGCGGCGGGGACTTCCATTCCAGCTTCAGGCCGCTGAGCGCCACGAACACGAACGTAGTGTGCGCCATCATGCGCACCGGCGCCTGCAGGACCGATAGGGCGCCTTCGGCCAGCGTGCCGAACACGAGATTGATGAAACCACCGTAGTAGCGCTGCTCGCGGCGCAGCGTGATCACCAGCACGCCCAGCAGCCGCGGCAGCGTGAGCATCAGCGCCGTGGCGAACCAGAGGGGCGACACGGCCAAGGGCAGCTCGTTCAGGGCAACGGCATCGAGGCTGTCGCCGCCAAAGACCCACAGCCCGGCACCCACCAGCACGAAGGCCAGCCAGAGCGGAGCCGACAGATAAGCGAGCACACCCGTGAGCAGCATCGTGCGATGCACGCTGTGCAGACCCGGCTCGGCGATCAGGCGGGCATTTTGCAGATTGCCCTGGCACCAGCGCCGGTCGCGTTGCAACTCCTCGAGCAGGTTGGGCGGTTGTTGTTCATAGCTGCCGCCCAGGTCGTTCACCAGCCACACGTGGTAGCCCGCGCGGCGCATCAGCGCGGCTTCGACGAAGTCATGCGACATGATTTCGCCGCTCAGGCCGCCACGGCCGGACAGCGCCGCGAGGCCGCAGTGCTGCATGAAAGGCGCCACGCGGATGATGGCGTTGTGACCCCAGTAGTGCGACTCGCCCAGTTGCCAGTACTGCATGCCGGCCGTGAACAGCCGGCCGGCGACGCGGGACGCGAACTGCTGCGAGCGCGCATGCACCGTGGTCAGGCCGCAGGTCTGCGGTGCCGTCTGGATGATGCCGGCCGTGGGGTTGGCTTCCATGAGCCGCAGCAGCTTTTCCAGGCACTCGCCGCTCATCACACTGTCGGCGTCGAGCACCACCATGTAGCGGTAGCTCCGGCCCCAGCGCCGGCAAAAATCGGCGACGTTGCCGGACTTGCGTTTCACCCGGCGCTGGCGCCAGCGGTAGTGGATGCGGCCGGCCGCGCCGGTTTCATTGACCAGTTGCGCCCAGGCCGCCAGCTCCGCGGCGCGGGTGGCCGGGTTGTTGCTGTCCGACAAAATGAAAAGATCGAAGTGGTTGGCGGCCGGATTGCCGGCCAGCGACTCCCACGTGGCGCGCAGGCCGGCAAATACGGTTTCCACCTGTTCGTTGCAGATGGGCATGATGATGGCTGTACGCGCCGTCGGGTCGAGCGCTTCGTTGCCCACCGAGCGTGCCGACAGCGCGTGCGCGTCGCCCCGCCACAGTACCCAGAAACCCATGATGGCCGTGAAGAATCCGGCCGATACCCAGGCAAAGAGCACGCCGAAGAGCGCGATCTGCAGGACGCGCAGGGTTACGAACGCATGCACGGGCAGGATATTGGCGAGCAGCACCGTGGCTGCCGTGGCCGACAGCATCACGAGCGCGAACAGCACGCGCCGCCGGCGCGTTGCAGCCCGCTCCCAGGCCGCGCGTTGCACGGTGCTGCGCGCCCCGACGGGTGCTGCGCGCCAGGGCGTGGCCGCGCGGCCCAGCGCCGCCAGCGCCCGCCAGCCGGCATCGAGGCTGGCGTCGAGCACGCTGCGAAGGAAACCGCGCCAGGGGCGCGGCACCATCGAACCGCGGGTGATGGCCGGCATGCTCGCACCGGGAACCGTACCGGACGAGGGCAGTGGCGCAGGCGTGGTCGCGGTCGGCGTAGCCACGGTGGCCGTACTCAATCGGTGGGCAGGATAGTGGTCCATGTTTCCGTCAGCGTGTGTTCGTGGGATTGCAAGGTGGCCCGCAGCTCGACGGGCTGCGGGGAAGGAAGTCGCTTGATGCGCAGGACCATGCGCCAGCTGCCGTTGGCCGGATTGCGATAGGCGTTGCGTTCGAGGATCGTGGCGTTGGCGCCGGCGCTCACCACTGCCTCGACCGCCGCGTCAGGCGGCAGCGCGCGCAGCGCGGGCCCGTCAAAATCGACCACGAACTGCACATCGCGCGGATCGACCGGCGTGCCCGGCTCGATAAAGCCGTTGCCGCGCCGCGATTGCACCGTCCAGGCGGTGGGCGGGTGTTGCTGGTCATCGCCCTGCCAGTGCAGCCGGTACGCAAAATCGAGCGGCAGTCCGGGTTCCGGCAACGCGTCGGGTACCCAGTACGCCACGATGTTGTCGTTGGACTCATCGGGCGTGGGCAATTGCATCAGCTCAACGCGGCCCGGGCCCCAGTGGCCCACCGGCGTTACCCACGCGCTGGGACGCGTTTCATAGCGCGCTTCGGTGTCTTCATAGCTGGCGAAATTGCGGTCGCGCTGCATCAGGCCAAAGCCCTGCAGCTCGCGTACGGCAAAGGATGTCACCAGCGGCCGCGCCGGGTTGACCAGGGGCCGCCACAACCATTCAACGTTGGCGCCGGCCCCGTCGCCCGTGGCGATCATGAGGCCGTCGGAATCGTGCACTTCCGGGCGGAAATCATCGGCATGGGGCTGGTTCTCGCCATGGCGGAACATGCTGGTCAGCGGTGCCAGGCCCAGCGTGGCGATGGCGGGCGTGGCGCCGGCGCGCAGGTACAGACGTGCCTGCACGTCGAACACGGTTTCTGCGCCGGGTTGCAGCGTGAACCGGTACGCGCCGGTGGCCCGCGGCGAGTCGAGCAGCGCGTGGATCACCAGGGAACCGGCGCCCGCGACGGGGCGCTCGATCCAGAACTCGACGAAGCGGGGAAATTCCTCGGCTCCCGGGCCGGTGGTATCGATGGCCAGCCCGCGCGCGGACAAGCCATAGCGCTGTCCCTTGCCCAGCGCCCGGAAGTAGCTCGCACCCAGGAAAACCGCCAGTTCGTCCTTGTACGCCGTGGAATTGAGCGCGGTGTGCACGCGAAACCCCGCGTAGCCCAGGTCGCCCCAGGTTTCCGGCTTGACGGTGTTGTGGCCGTAGTCGAAGTTCTGCCGGTCAAAGGCCAGCGCGCGCACCTCGGGACCGACGATTTCGTGCACGAGCACCGGCTGGGTCTGGAACTTGCCCAGGTGGAAAAACATGAGTTCGAACGGCAGTGCCTGGCTGCGCCAGATCGCCCGCTCCGGGTTGTAGCGGATGTCGCGGTACTGGTCGTAGCTCAGGTCCTTGAGTTCCTGCGGCAGGGCTGGCGCTGCGGCCGTATACGGCGCTGCGGCCAGCAGGCGGGCCTTTTCCGCGACGTCGTCAAATCCGAATCCCCAAGCCTTGCCGCTGGCCATGAGAAGCAGGCACAGCAGCGCGCCCGGCAGGGCTGCGCAATGGCGCGCGCGCGTGGCGCGGAGAGGGGGGCGAGTCGTTTGCGGGGCGGAAATCACTGCTGCGTTGCGAGGCCCGCCTTGCGGCGGGCGGCTCCTGGAAGTTGCTGTCGCATACTTCCTTGCAACCTGCGTGCCAGAGAAAATTACCCACGGATTTTCAATGGGTTACGGGCTCTTTCCGGAAGCTGGTCGGTGCTACCGCCGAATTGGGGCCGTTTTACCGCCTTTTTTGTCGCCAGATGGCGACAAAACGACGGTTGGCGATTTGTAAGTACTTGAAATTAAAGCGCTCAATGCTGTCACCGGGCGGCGACAGGCGGCAGTGCCCGTTGCCGGCCGCGGCGCGCCGTTGCCGCCGATCCGCGCACCGCAGCGGTCAACCGCCGGCGGGTGCTGGGGGCGAGCTGGCCGGATCGGCGCGAAACTGGCCCGGTGTCAGGCCGTGCTTTTGCAGCAGACGGTAGAACTCGGTGCGGTTGCGCTCGGCCAGGCGCGCGGCATCGGCGGCATTGCCATCGGTGAGCTTGAGCAGCCCGACGAGGTAATCGCGCTCGAAGCGCTCGCGCGCGTCCGCGTAGCTCAGCACTTCCACCGACGGAACCCGCAGGGCCCGTTGCACCAGGGTCAACGCGATCATCGGCGTGGTGGTGAGCGCACACACCTGTTCGACAACATTATGCAATTGGCGCACATTGCCTGGCCAGCTGGCCGTGCTCAACGCCTTGATGGCGTCCGGGGAAAAACCATTGAGCCGCTTGCCGTATTTCTGGTTCAGGCGCGCCAGGAAATGGTTGGCCAGCAACGGGATGTCCTCGCGGCGCTCGCCCAGCGTGGGCAGGCGCAGCGAGACGACATTGAGCCGGTAGTACAGGTCCTCGCGGAACTCGCCTTGCGCCATGGCCGCATCGAGGTCGCGATGCGTGGCCGACAGGATGCGCACGTCCACAGGCAGCGACTGGCTCGCCCCGACGGGGCGCACGGAACGCTCCTGCAACACCCGCAGCAGCTTGACCTGCAGCGCCGGCGGCATGTCACCGATCTCGTCGAGAAACAGGGTGCCACCGTTGGCTGCCTCGAACAGCCCGCGATGATTGCTGACGGCTCCCGTGAAGGAGCCCTTGACGTGGCCAAAGAGCTCGGATTCGAGCAAGGACTCGGGTATGGCGCTGCAGTTGACCGCAATGAACGGACGGCTTGCCCGCGGGCTGGCGCGATGGATGGCGTGGGCCAGCAGTTCCTTGCCGCTGCCGCTCTCGCCGGTGATCAGGACGCTGGCGTCGGACGCGGCCACCATCTTGGCTTCGGCGAGCAGGTCGGCCATGACATTGGAGCGGCTCACGATCTCGGCGCGCCAATTCTCGTCGCCCGAGGGGGCCCGCTCGGAGGGCGCCGGCAGCGCCAGCGCCTCGTTTACCTTGTCGAGCAGGGCCTTGCCGTCGAAGGGCTTGGTCAGGTAGCTGAAAACACCGCGCGCCATGGCATCGACCGCATCGGGAATGCTGCCATGGGCGGTCAGCAGGATGACCGGCAGCGTGGGATGGCGCACGCGGATTTCATCGAACAGGGTCAGGCCGTCACGCCCAGGCAAGCGCACATCGCTCACGACCAGATCAGGGCGGGCGACGGCCAGCTGGGTCAGGGCGGCTTCCGCCGACTCTACGGAGGTCACCCGATGGCCGGCAGCGCTCAGGCGCATGGAAAGCAGCTTGAGCAGGTCGGGGTCGTCGTCGACGAGTAGCAGGTTTGCCATGCCGGTATGCCGTGGCGGGCCCTGGCGCGCTGCGGGCGGGCCGGTCAGTGCACCGGGCCGGCGGCGGGTTCACCACCCATGCCAGGGCCGGCGTGCTTGATCATGCTGCGTTCTATCGCCTTGAGCGCCTCGAGCTTCTCCGTCAGCTGCGAGATGGTGCGTTGGGTGTCGCGCAACTGGGTTGACTGGTGCTCGACGAGGTCGTCGAGGCGGCGCTGTTCGGCGATACGGTCGGCCAGCAACAGGGC
>CAIQGU010000135.1 GCA_903871435.1 uncultured Burkholderiales bacterium
AGGATCTCGAATCATGCGTGACAACAGCCGCGAAATTCTTCGCTGGTACTTGGTGACCAGAAGTTCAAATGCACGCTTGTCGCCCCTCTGGACGCGGCGCACCAGTTCCAGGTCGGCGTCGCGCTCGCTCATCGGGACCAACCCCGAATGCGCAGCAGGTCGGGCAACAATACGTTCCTCGGCATTGTGACAGTCGTCCGCTGGATTAGTTCGGGGCTTGGATGAAAAAACAACGGGGTGAAACCCCGCCTGTCATCGGCTTTGGCTTCGTGGCTGCCACCGCGCACGTATGGCCAGTCGCCGATACGTGGCGCGATCCGTCGCATCGTGCCATACAACCACGCGGCGTTGCGCCGCAAAAAAAACGATTCTTGTCCGGCTTGCCGACAGCGCACGGAAACGTTCGGCCGGATCGAGCCGCACGGCGCCGGCAGCCCGGTCGTGGCGCGCCTGCCATATTGCCACCGCGGCGCAAACCATGCAGAACACCGCCGCGCAGAGAGCCGGGGCAGTACCGGCCGCGGCCAGCGCCAGGGCCAGGATGATGACGGCCGCGGCCGCCCATTCCAGCAAACGTCGCCGGGTGCGCGAGGGCACCAGGACGATTTCGCTGGGGCGGATTTCAAACACGCTTGAAGACGAGTGTTCCGTTGGTGCCGCCGAAGCCGAAGGAATTTTTCATTGCGTAGTCGATACGCATGGGCCGGGCGGTGTTCGCGCAGTAGTCGAGATCGCACTGCGGATCAGGAGACTGCAGGTTGATGGTGGGCGGCGACACCTGGTTGTGCACCGCCAAGACGGTGAAAACCGATTCGACCCCACCGGCGCCGCCCAGCAGGTGGCCGGTCATGGACTTGGTGGAATTGACGACCAGCGAGCCGGCCGCATCGCCAAAAGCCAGCTTGATGGCGTTGGTTTCGTTGACGTCGCCCAGCGGCGTGGACGTGCCGTGGGCATTCAGATACTGAACATCGGACGGATTGATGTGGGCGCTTTGCAATGCCGCCGTCATGCAGCGGCGCGGCCCGTCAACATCGGGTGCGGTCATATGGTAGGCATCGGCCGTCATGCCAAAACCGACCAGTTCACAGTAGATGCGCGCGCCACGCGCCCGGGCGTGCTCGAGTTCCTCGATCACCAGTACACCAGCGCCCTCGCCCAGGACAAAGCCATCGCGGTCCTTGTCGAAGGGGCGGCTGGCGGCCGCCGGGTCGTCGTTGCGCACCGAGAGCGCCTGCATGGCCGCAAAACCGCCTACCCCGAGCGGGCACACGGTTCCCTCCGCACCGCCGGCAACCATGAGATCGGCGTCGCCGTACTCGATGAGGCGAGCGGCGATGCCGATGGAATGCAGGCCGGTGGTGCAAGCCGAGACAATGGCGAAATTGGGACCTTGCAGGCCAAACATGATGGAGACATTGCCCGCGATCATGTTGATGATGGCGCCGGGGATCAGGAAAGGAGAGATACGACGCGCCCCACGCGTGCGAACTTCCTCGTGGTTGTCCTCGATCATGGGCAGGCCGCCGATGCCTGAACCCACCATGCAGCCGATGCGCTGGCGATTGGCGTCCGTCACCTCGATGCCGCTGTCACGCAGCGCCTGAGCCGAGGCAGCAACGCCGTAATGGATGAAAGCATCCATCCGCCGCACTTCCTTGGCCGGGACGTAATCGGTGATCTGGAAATCGCGCACCTCGCCGGCGATCTGCGAGCGATACGACGAAGCGTCGTAGCGGGTGATGCGGGAGATTCCCGAACGGCCGGCAAGAATGTTCTCCCACGCCGCAGAAACGCTGTTGCCGACCGGGGACACGATGCCGAGCCCGGTTACAACGACGCGCCGTTTTGCCGTCATTTGCTAGCCCTGTCTGCCATGAATACCCTGCTCGCATGCCGGGCCGGAAACCCCGCCGTAGGCGGAGCGACGGCCGGCGCGCGGGTTCAGGCCTTTTTCAGGTGCGCGCCGACGTAGTCGATCGCCTGCTGCACCGTGCGGATCTTTTCGGCTTCTTCGTCGGGGATTTCACACTCGAATTCATCCTCGAGCGCCATGACGAGTTCCACCGTATCGAGCGAATCGGCCCCGAGGTCGTCGACGAATGCCGACTCGTTCTTGATATCGGCCTCATTGACACCGAGCTGTTCGGCGACGATTTTCTTTACACGCTGTTCAATGCTATCCATAAACTCCTCCTCCGTTGCACGACCGCAATGTGCACAGCACATATGCAGAGCACACTACTTTGCCGCGATGCGAAACCCTCCCACCGCCAACACGGATTCACGGTCTCGCCGGCGAAAAGAGCGCGCGATTCTAACAGAGCCCCCCGGCATGGTGATTATTGACCGGGATATGGGCCCGCTTATGACATATACATTCCGCCGTTGACGTGCAAGGTGCTGCCCGTGACGTAGGCACCCGCTGCCGACGCCAGGAACAGCACGGCGCCGGCAACCTCGGCCGTCTGGCCCAGGCGGCCCAGGGCGATCTGGCCCAGGAGCGCCTGGGTCTGTTGCTGCGTGAGCGCGCGCGTCATGTCGGTATCGACAAAGCCCGGGGCGACACAATTGACCGTGATGTTGCGGCTGCCCAGTTCGCGGGCC
>CAIQGU010000136.1 GCA_903871435.1 uncultured Burkholderiales bacterium
GCTCCCGGATCACCGTATGCGATGGCGGCACCGCACGCCAGGCCGCGCTGCACGGCGCGCGCTATTGCGATGGTGGCGGCCATGGTTATCTTGACGTTGCCGTTTGAACAAGCGTGCGCACAGCAGATCTTCAAATCGGTAGACGCGGACGGGCATGTGGTCTATTCCAACGAGGCCGACCCGGCGGCAACGCAGACACCGGTGGATCTGCCCGTCGATGGGCCATCGCTGCCCGACACCCTGCATTTTTGCTGGACCAACTGCTTCACGCTCGCATTGACCAACGGCGTCTATCAGCGCAGCGACGGCACGCCGGAAACCTGGACCGTGGAGCGCTTTGCGCCCGAGGCCGTCATCCTGCATCGACACGATGCCCGGGCTGGATGGAACGGCAATCGCAGCGACGTAAGGTACCAAGGGGTGATCATCGATGGGCACCTCCGGGATGTCACGGTCAATGGACGGCCCGTGCCGGCCATCGACATGGCGTGGGGTGACGCACTCAACAGCGTTCCGGGCAGCAACGCCGAACGCGATCAACGCCACTGGACGCCGCCCCCCGCGCTGGCATACGCGCCCAGCGGGCAACTACCACCGGGGATCGATTGGGACGGTGTCGGCGAAATCACCGCGACCCAGGCACCACCACCTCTTCAGGAGGAGGAACAGCCGGAGAACGCGCTGGACGGCTACCTGTGGACGCCGGGCTACTGGTTCTGGGTTCGTGATCGCCACTGCTGGATCCCCGGGGCCTGGGTGCGGCCACCGCGCTTTGGGTTGCTGTGGACGCCCGGCTACTGGGCTTATGCGGGTGGCGTGTACATCTTTCACCCGGGGTACTGGGGCCCGCACGTCGGCTTTTATGGGGGAATCAACTACGGCTACGGCTATTACGGTGCCGGTTTCACGGGCGGGCGCTGGACGGGCAATACGTTCACCTACAACCGCAGCGTCAGCAATGTGGGCGCCGCCGTGCACAACACGTATTCTGAACCCGAGGTGCGCCCCCTCCAGGCGGCAAAGATCAGCTTCAATGGCGGACCCGGCGGCACGAACGCAAGACCGACGCCTCAGGAGCAGCTCGCGAGTGGCGAGCAACATCTGCCGATCACGCCGCATCAGCGCCAGTCATTGCAGGTTGCCGCAGGTGGAGCACCAGCCGGCCAGCAGAACACGGCGATACGCGCCAATACCGGCGCTGGCACCGGCCCGAGGACAAGCTTATCGAGCGAAAGAGAGCTGCCGCAGCCCCGGGCGAGCGCGGCGCCCGCAGCGCCCGGCCGCGATGCGCCTCCCCCGCAGCGGGCGGTCCAACTGCCCTTGCCGGCAAATGCCACCGAACAGGACGCTGGGAAAAAACCTGCCGAGGGTAAGTCCGCGCGGGCAAAGCGTCCCTGACGTAGGTCCCAGACGACTTCGGCCCGCAAGCCAAAGTCAACTGCGCTACGTTTCCGCGAACCTAAGCGGGTTGAGATCGTTGACTAAAGCTGTTGTCTAACTCGCTTTGGTTCACGAGGCATGGAAGATAGCCGCTTGAGCAACACTTGACTCGCGATGAGTGTTGCGCCGCCTTGGTCGATCTCATAGAGCTTCAGCCTTGATGCATGCGGAGGGATCGCCCGACATTGCGGCAATGCAAGTTTCTCGATCCTGAAACCAGAAGTACACGGCGTATCCTTCGACAAAACCTATGCCAACCCAATTGCCGGGATGCGGATCGCGTGCTGGGTCCTTTGCAGCTGAAAACAGCATGAGCAGGGCCCAAATCAGGAGCAGCGTCTGCCCGGCAAAACGGGCCCGTGGATCTGAAATCGCCGGGGATTTCCTGGCCGGAAAATTTTCTGATTGACTGATTGGCATCGCCTGCACCTTCCTGTTCGAAAGCCCGCAAAGTTCCGTCAAACACGCGACGCCTTGGCGCTGTGCTTTTGGCCGCTTACGCCGAAAACGCTCCGAATGTAAAAATCCGGGTGCGTGCATCGCAACGGGATATACGAACTTCGCAAGGCATTCCGGACACGGCCGTTGCAAGTGCAGCGCCGTGACGAAATGGTCAGGCTCGAAACAATCAGGCGAAACAATCAGTCACTTGATTGGAGCATCGTGGAAGATGGCGCGGCGGGTGCGTAACGCGTGAACGCGTGAACGCGAGGCTGCCGACGCGGCCAATGACAATCTGCGGTTGCAAACTGCGCAACCGACGGATCAACATTACAGGGGAGGATCGGGGGAATTGATGTGGTGGAGACGAGGAGGATCGAACTCCCGACCTTCGCATTGCGAACGCGACGCTCTCCCAGCTGAGCTACGTCCCCTGACCAGCCCCTCATTCTACTTCGTTCGGATGACCGGGTTCAAGCGGGGAAATCCCGCCAATTTCACGCTTTGCACCACGGTGGCGCCAAATGCCGGTTGGTACACTCTTTTGCATCGGGCTAAACGGGCGTTTCGCGTAAATCCGGCCGCGATGCGCGCCCCTGCCTTACCCGCAAAGGATCGCCATATGAAACGCACGCTAGGCTCCGCAGCCCTGCTGCTGCTCTCCACCCGGGCGCTGGCCTCGGGTTTTGACATCAACGGCCTGCAGCACGTGACGCAGGATGAATTCCACGAGATCGCCCAGGACCTGGGTGCGGCGTTTTCCTACAAACCCCTGGCGCCGGCGGATACGCTGGGACCGTTGGGTTTCGACATCGGCGCGGCCCTTTCCCTGACGCCGCTGGCCAACACGGCGGCCGTGCAAAAATCCATCGAGAACAGCACCGCTTTCAGCACGTTGCCGGTGCCCTCCCTGCGGGTCATCAAGGGCCTGCCGCTCAATGTCGACATTGGCGCTTTCTACGCGCGGGTGCCGGCTTCCAGCGTCAATCTGTATGGCGCCGAGATCAAATGGGCCATCCTGCCCGGCGATATTGCGCTGCCGGCGGTCGCCGTGCGCGGCGCCATCACACGGCTCAACGGCGTGAGCCAGTTGGGCTTTGAGTCCTACAGCGCGGACATTTCCGTGTCCAAGGGCTTCGTTCTCGTCACGCCGTATGCGGGCGTGGGCGTGGTGCGCTCCAATTCGTCAACGGACGGCCTGCCGCTCAAGCAGGTCAACCTGACGCAGGGCAAGGTATTTGGTGGCGCCTCGTTCAACCTGGGCCTTGCCAACCTGGATGTCGAGGCCGATTCCACCGGGGGCATCCGCACGTATAGCGCCAAGGTCGGCTTCCGTTTCTAGGGCAATTGCCCCGGCCGGGCCCATTGCGCGGGCCCGGCGCAGCACCCCGCGCAACTGTGTGGCGCTTACTTTGCCGACGCGGTACCTGCAGCGGTACCGGACTGCGGCTTGCTGAACTCGTGTTCCAGCCGCCGCCGGTCCCAGCCCGGCGCCACCATCTCGATGAAGGCGTAGACGAAACCGCGCAGGTACGCGCCCTGCTTCACGGCCAGCCGGGTGGTGTTGCGGCCAAAGAGGTGACCGCACGAAATGACCACCAGACCCTCGGAATTTTGTTCGGCAGCAAGGCCTGCCACGATGCCCACGCCCATGCCGCCACGTGCATAGGTCTTGATGACATCGGCGTCGATGGCTTCGAGCACGATGGACGGTTCCATGCCGGCGGCAGCAAAGGCGGCATCGATGCGGCTGCGCCCCGAAAAATGCATTTCATAGGTAACGATGGGGTAGCGGGCCAGGTCCTTCATGGTTAACCGCGCGGGATTGGGCGCGAGCCGGGCAAGTGGATGACCTTCCGGTACCACCAGCACGTGCTCCCATTGGAACACCGGGATCGTGCCCAGGCCCGGCGTGTCGGCGAGGGTCTCCGTGGCCATGCCCACATCGGCCTGGCCGGAGGCGATCATGGCGGCAATCTGCGGCGGGCTGCCCTGCAACAGTTTGAGGCGCACATCGGGGAATTTCTGGGCAAAACGCTGGACCACGGCGGGCAGCACGTAGCGCGCCTGCGTGTGCGTGGTGGCAACCCGCAGCGTTCCTTCGGGGCTGCCCGCGTAGTCGCGGGCGAGCTTCTTGAGGTTGTCGACCTCGTTCATGATCCGCTCGGCCGCATCGAGCACCTGCTGACCCGGCGGCGTCAGCCCCAGGATGCGTTTGCCGTGACGTGCGAAAATAGACACGCCGAGCTCCTGCTCGAGCTCGATAATCGCCTTGGAAACACCGGGCTGGGACGTATGGAGCGCCTTTGCCGCCGTGGTCAGGTTGAGCTTCTGGCGCACGGCCTCGCGCAAAAATCTAAACTGTTGCAGGTTCATGGCGGCGCCTCGCCTCGGGTGACGCAGCCGCGTACGCGACGCGGTGCAGGGCGGCGCGCAGGGCGCGCACGGGTCCCGGAATAAAGCAGTAAGCGGGCACTGTCAAGCATTGCCTTGCCCGTTCGTGACATCGGACCGGATTTTTCGGGTCCACTATCGCTTGCGATTTTACGCGGCGCAACCACAAGATATCGTGGTCAACGGCAATTGCGCGGGCTTTCGATCAACAGCCTGCGAGCGTTGACCTGGACGAATTTTTTTCAAAAATTTTCCGCGCGGCGTGTGAGCCACTGTGCCTGCACCGCGCTCATAATATCGCTCAGCCGAAGGGGGACCCCGCATGAAACTTGAGCAAGCCCACGTATTGATGGACGACCAGCCCATTTCGCTCGACGTGCTCATGGAGAAGTACGCCAAGGGCGACGAAAAAACCGCCGACGACGTGCGGCGCCGCGTGGCGCGCGGCCTTGCGGCAGTCGAAGTGCCCGGCCTGCGTTCCGAATGGGAGCGGCGCTTCTATGAAGCGATGGTGGCCGGCTTCATTCCCGGAGGCCGCGTCAATTCGGCTGCGGGAACCGAGATCTCCGCCACGCTCATCAACTGTTTCGTGCAGCCGGTGGGCGACGCCATCAGCGGCGTGCGCGAGGGCATGCCGTCCATCTATCTTGCACTCAACCAGGCGGCCGAGACCATGCGCCGCGGCGGCGGGGTGGGCTACGACTTCTCCAACATCCGGCCGCGCGGCGCCCACGTGCAGGGCACGCACTCGCGCGCCAGCGGACCGCTCTCCTACATGCGCGTTTTCGACAAGAGCTGCGAGACGCTCGAGTCGGCCGGCGCGCGCCGTGGGGCCCAGATGGGCATGCTGCGCTGTGATCACCCGGACATCGAGGATTTCATCCACGCCAAGCGCGACGGCTCACTGACCAACTTCAACATGTCCGTTGCCGTCACCGATGCCTTCATGCGCGCAGTCGATGCCGACGGCACTATCGACCTGTGGCACCCGGCCGAGCCCTTCGACCAAACCGGCGCAACGCAGCGCCCGGACGGAACCTGGACCTATCGCACGGCGCGCGCGCGCGATCTGTTCGACCAGATCATGCATTCCACCTACAACCATGCCGAGCCCGGCGTGGTGTTCGTCGACCGCATCAACCAGGACAACAACCTCTCGTACTGCGAGACCATCACCGCCACCAATCCCTGCGTGCCCGCCGACACCTGGGTCATGACCAGCGATGGTCCGCGCCAGGTCGGCGATCTCATCGGCGTGCCGCATGCGGCCATCGTCGACGGCCTGCCCTATGCCACGGGCGCAGAAGGTTTCTTTGCCACCGGTCACAAGGACCTCGTGGAAATCCGCACGGGCGAGGGTCCGCGGCTGCGGCTCACGGCCGATCACCTGGTGCGCAAGGTCAGCAGCGCCACGCGCAACAAGACCGAGCTCGCCTGGGTTGAGGCCGGCACCTTGCAGGCGGGCGACCGCATCGTCCTGAACAACCATCGCGCGCTCTCGGGCTGGTCCGGCCAGGGAACCGAATCCGAGGGGTACCTGCTGGGTTTCCTGGTGGGCGACGGCACACTCAAGGAAGAAGCGGCGGTGCTGTCCGTATGGGCGCCCGCGGCGGCAGCCCTGGCCAACGGCGCGCCGCAAGCTGCGCCGGGCATCCAGTCGCTCATGGACGCCGTAACGGAAGCGGTGCGCAGCCTGCATCATCGCGCCGACTTTGCCGGCTGGCATGCCGTGGCCGATCGGCCGGAATGGCGGCTCAAATCAGCGCCGCTGCGCGACCTGGCCAAGCGCTTTGGCCTGCAGCCCGGCAACAAGCGGCCCGGCAAGGCCGTTGAAACTGCGTCCGCACCCTTTTATCGCGGATTCCTGCGGGGCCTGTTCGACGCCGACGGTTCCGTTCAGGGAACGCAGGCCAAGGGTGTGAGCGTGCGCCTGGCGCAGTCCGACCTCGAAACTCTTGAATGCGCGCAGCGCATGCTGCTGCGCCTGGGCATCGCCTCTTCCCTCTACCAGAACCGCCGCCCCGAGGGCATGCGCCTGCTCCCGGACGGCAAGGGCGGCGAGCGACACTACCCCACGCGGGCCCAGCACGAACTCGTGATCGCCGGGGACAACCTCGTGCGTTTTGCCGATCTGGTCGGGTTCTGCGACAACGACAAATCCGAACGGCTGGCCGGCTCCCTTGCTGTCTACCGGCGCCGCGTGAACCGCGAGAACTTCCACGCGACGGTGGAGTCCGTGCTGCCTGCCGGTTCGGCGCCCGTCTATGACGTGCGCGTGGATGAAGTGCATGCGTTCGACGCCAACGGGCTTTACGTACATAACTGCGGCGAGCAGCCCCTGCCCGCCTATGGTTGCTGCTGCCTGGGATCCATCAATCTCACGCGCTTCGTGCGCGATCCCTTCACCGCGGAAGCCGCCTTCGATTTCTCCGCGTTTGCCGACGTGGTGCGCGTGGCCATCCGCGCCCTCGACAACGTGCTCGAGGCAACCCTGTGGCCGCTTGCCGAACAGCGCGCGGAAGCCGCCAACAAGCGCCGCGTGGGTCTGGGCTTCACGGGACTGGGCAACGCGCTCACCATGCTCAACCTGCGCTATGACTCGGAAAGCGCGCGCACGATGGCCGGGTGCATTTCCGGCCACATGCGCGACATTTCCTACCAGGCCTCGGTGGACCTGGCGCGCGAGAAGGGCCCCTTCCCGCTGCTGGACGCGGACCAGTATCTTGCCGCGCCGCGCTTTGCCTCGCGAC
>CAIQGU010000137.1 GCA_903871435.1 uncultured Burkholderiales bacterium
CTGCAAAGCGTGCAGTTCCCGTAACTTGCCCTGGAAGCGGCCATCATGTTCGACATCCGCAGAATCGAGGTTCATTCGGTCAAGGACTTTGTCCGCGAATACCTGATGATCGTCCTGGGAATACTTACGGCCCTGGGACTTGAGCATCTCGCCACTGAACGGCACCACCGGCACCAAGCCGAAGAAGCGCGTCAGCGCATCGTCACGGAACTGCGAACGAACCTGGCGGAAGTGCGCACCGTCCAGGCGCAGAACCTGGAGCGCATGAAGCCTCTGAAAGCGCTCGGCGATGAGCTGCGGGAAGAGGTCCGCACCGGCGTGGCCCGTCAGGAGGTCAACCGGCGTGTCAATGCGGCGGCGCATGGCCAGCTGAAGGTGGGTTTCGTCCTGCCGACGCTGCGGCGCGAGGCCTGGGATGTTGTCGTCGCCAACCAGTCTGCGAGCTATATAGAGCCGGACGCGCTGCTGCGCTATTCCGCCGCCTACGCCACGCTGCGCGACGTCAGCACCCTGTTGCAGGGGGCGACCAGTCTGGTGAACCAACCGCACATGCTCGATGTCTTCGCCGATCTCAGCCTGCAGCGCGCCGACCCCGTCGACCTCGTAAAGGTTGTCGGCCAGATTCTGTACACCATCAGCGCCGCGCAGGGAAATATGCGCGAATTGCAGACAGCGCTGGAAACGTCGCTGGCAGCGGAGGACGAGACGGGTGCGGCACCCGTCACGGCGCCGGCCACCGCGCCGGGCCCTGCGCCAAGCACCGCGACTCCGGCCGCGGGCGGTTGAACGTCCGGCTGGGCGGGACCGCCGCCCATCGCCATGGCTCGAGAAAACGCTAGCGCGTTTCGACCACCATGCCGCGGGCTGCGGGTATTGCGCCTGCCGGGCTCGCAGCGGCCTGCGCAGCCCACTCCCGCCGCCATTGCGCCAGTTGCGGACGCACGCGCTCCAGGCTGCGCAGCTTCACATGCCCGAACCCGCGGATTTCGTCGGGAAAGCCGGCAAGACGGATCGAGAGCCTGTGGTTGCCGGGTGTCAGACCGCTGCACACTTGCTCCACGATTTCCTCGTATTCCTGCAGCAGTTCGCGTTCGGCCTTGCGCTCCGCAGTGTACGAGAATGGGTCGAACGGAGTGCCGCGCAGGAACCGCAGCCGCGCCAGCACGGCGAAGATTCCCCCCATCCAGGAACCGAACTGCATTTTGCGCGGCAGACCCGAAACCGGATCGCGCCGCGACAGCAGTGGTGGCGCCAGGTGGAAACGCAGCTGGTAGCGGCCCGTATATCGCGCCGCAATGCCAGCGTGAAACGCCGGATCGCGGTGCAGGCGCGCCACCTCGTATTCGTCCTTGACCGCCAGCAACTTGAAGTAGTTGCGCGCTACGGCACTCGCCAGGGGAAGTTCGCTGTCGCCGGATGCGGCCACGCCGCAGCGCTCCACCTGCGCCACCCGCTCGACGAGTTGCCCATAGCGCTGTGCCAGCGCGCGACCCTGGTACGCGGTGAGGAAGCGCTCGCGCACCGCAACGAGCTCGCCGAGCGTCCGGGCGTGCGCCATCGGAGCGCCCGCGTCTCCCTGGGCCGCCGCAGCTGCGCGCGCCACTGCCGCGGCGTCGTGCACAGCCACGCGTCCCCATTCGAAGGCCCGCTTGTTGGCCTCGACGGCCACGCCGTTGAGTTCGATGGCGCGCAGCAGGCTGTCATGGCGCAGCGGAATCCAGCCTTTTTGCCAGGCAGCGCCCAGCATCATGGGGTTCGAATACAGGGCGTCGCCGAGCAACGCCGTCGCCACGGAATCCGCCGCCAGGAAGGCGCAGTCCCCGTCCTGCTCAAGCGAGTCGCGGACCTGTTGTGCGAGGCCGGCCGAGGGAAAACGCCAGTCGCGCTCGCGCAGCGCGGTAGCGGTAGGCGTTTCTGCCGTATTCAGAAGGGCGCGCGTGCGGCCGCGCTGGAGCTTGCCCAGAACCTCCGCGCCGGTGCTGACGACCAGGTCGCAGCCCAGCAGCAGGTCGGCTTCCCCCATCGCGATGCGGGTGGCGTAGAGGCGTCCGGGACCGGCGGCGATCTGGACATGCGAAAGCACCGCACCGCCTTTTTGCGCCAGACCGGCCATGTCCAGCACCGAGACACCCCGCCCCTCGAGGTGCGCTGCCATCCCCAGCAGCTGTCCTATCGTGACGACACCGGTGCCACCGATCCCCGCCACGATGATGCTGGTGTTGCGGCTGTCGGCGATTGCTGGCACGACCGGAAGGGGCACCTCCGGGAGCGCGGCACGGCTGCGGACGGGCGCGCGCAGTTCGCCGCCCTCGATGGTCACGAAGCTGGGACAAAAGCCGTCGGTGCAGGACATGTCCTTGTTGCAGGACGACTGGTTGATGCGCCGCTTGCGGCCGAATTCGGTGTCCACGGGCTCGACCGAGAGACAGTTGGATGCCACCCCGCAGTCGCCGCAGCCCTCGCAGATGAGCTCGTTGATCACCACGCGGCGCCGTGGATCGGCAACCAGCCCGCGCTTGCGCCGCCGGCGCAGTTCGGCAGCACAGGTCTGGTCGAATATCAGCGCCGACACGCCGTTGAACGTGCGCAGATCCACCTGAACGGCCTCGAAACGCTCGCGCGGCTCGACCTGCACGCCGGGCGCGAACGCGTCGCCGTAAGCGTATTTCCCGGGATCCTGGGTGACCACCACGATGCGCTGCACGCCCTCGGCCGCGAGCTGGCGCGTGATCTGCGGCACGGTGAGCGTGCCGTCAACCGGTTGCCCACCGGTCATGGCCACGGCGTCGTTGTAGAGAATCTTGTAGGTGATCGCCACGCCCGCGGACACAGCTGCGCGGATTGCCAGGCTGCCGGAATGAAAGTAGGTGCCGTCCCCCAGGTTGGCGAAGATGTGTTTCTCGTCCGTGAAGGGCGCGTGGCCGATCCAGGGCACCCCCTCGCCCCCCATCTGGCTGAAGGTGGCGGTGCCGCGATCCATCCAGGTGACCATGTAATGGCAGCCGATACCCGCCACGGCCCGTGAGCCCTCGGGGACCTTCGTCGAGGTGTTATGGGGGCAACCGGAGCAAAAATGCGGCGCGCGTTCGGTCACCACGCGGGGCACGGCCAGCGCGCGTTCCTTGGCATCGATGACCGCGATGCGTGCATCGATGCGTGCCCGCACTGCCGGGGGCAGTTCCAGCTTGCCGATACGCGCTGCGATAGCCTTGGCCACGATGGCGGGGGAGAACTCGTAGTGGGCCGGCAATATCCAGTTGCCCTGCGGTACCGACCATTCGCCGCCATCCTTCTGGTCGAACTTGCCGATCACGCGCGGTATCTGCTTGCCGCTGCCCAGCCACTGGAAAAGTTCTTCCTTGAGCTGGTATTCGATGACCTGGCGCTTTTCCTCGATGACGAGGATCTCGGTGAGTCCCTCGGCGAACTCGCCGATGGCGTGCGGCTCCAGCGGCCAGGGCATGGCGCACTTGAATACGCGGATGCCCACCTGCCGGCACGTCGCCTCGTCGAGCCCCAGGTCCATCAGGGCCTGACGCGTGTCCAGATAGGCCTTGCCGCTAGCCACGATGCCGAAGCGCGCATGCGGCGCGTCTATGACCGTGGCATTGAGCCGGTTGGCTCGGCAGTAGGCCAGTACTGCGTACAGCTTGTAATCGAGCAGCCGCGCTTCCATTTCCAACGGTGTGTCCGGCCAGCGGATGTTGAGGCCACCGGCCGGCATGCGAAAGTCGGTTGGAAGCTGGATGTCGACGCGGTCCGGGTCGATGACGACCGACGATGCCGCCTCGACGACTTCGGTGACGCACTTGAATCCGACCCAGACGCCGGCATAACGGCTCATGGCGAAGGCGTGCAGGCCCAAGTCGAGGTATTCCTGCACGGTGCTGGGGAACAGCATCGGGATCATGCAGGCTTTGAGGAGGTGATCGGACTGGTGGGGCAGGGTGGAGCTTTTTGCCCCGTGATCATCGCCGCAGGCCACGACCACGCCACCCAGCGGGCTGGTGCCGGCGGCGTTGGCGTGCTTGAAGACATCGCCGCAGCGGTCGGCCCCCGGCCCCTTGCCGTACCACATGCCAAAGACGCCGTCGTAGCGGGCGCCGCTGAACATGTTCACCTGCTGCGTGCCCCACACGGCTGTGGCGGCAAGATCTTCGTTGATGCCCGGCTCGAACTTGACGTGGTGTTTCTCGAGGTGCTGTTTGGCGCGCCACGCTGTCTGGTCGACGCTGCCCAGGGGAGAGCCCCGGTAGCCGGAGAGAAAGCCCGCAGTGTTATGACCCGCCAGGGCGTCGCGCTGGCGTTGCAGCATGAGCAGGCGGACCAGCGCCTGCGTGCCGTTGAGGTAAACCCGGCCGCGCTCCACGGTCCATTTGTCGTCGAGAGAAACGCTGGCGAGTGGATGCCGCAGGGCATCGGGCAATGGTGCGTTCATCGAAATACCCTGTACCAAAAATCGTGTCTTTGGAGGCACGCCGCAGGGCTGTTGGCCTTGGCATGCACGGCTGGTGTCGCAGGACGATCGTCTTTTGGACTGAGCCGCTGCGGCGCTTTCGCGAAGCGCAGAGGATACTCCCGGGAGGCGCTCTGGAGTGTTTTGCCTGGCGTGTCAGATGCGCCGCCAGACGCTCGCCAGCCAGGGCTGTTGCTCCCGCGGCAGGCCCTCGGGCCGGAAGTAATGCTCGAGCTCGATGAAGCCCGCCGCCAGAAGGTACCGGCGCCATGACGCGAGGTCGTGATAAACCCCGTAGCGGCCACCGTTCCAGCCTTCCTCGTTATCGCCGCGCGGGTTGGAACTGAAAAGTACGCCGTCGGCCTTCAGTGCCGCATGCAGTTGGGCGAGCACACGGGGCAATTCCTGGCTGGGCACATGGAAAAGCGAGGCGTTGGCAAACACGCCGTCAAAGCGCGCCTGCGGCAGTCTCAGGTGCAGGAAGTCCTGCTCCCAGACTTCACAGCCCGAATCGGCGCGTGCCATGGCGGCAAAGGCCGGCAGGCCTTCGACCCCAACCGCGACGTGGCCCAGCGCCGTGAATGCGCGCAGGTCGCGGCCGGGGCCGCAGCCCAGGTCGAGAATCTGCAGTGGCGCTGCAGCGTGGATGTGGCGCAGCAGCGCCGCTATGTTCTGCCGAACGTCGTGGTCGCGGGTGCCGGCGCGAAATTCCTCGGCCCGGGCGCCGTAGTGGGCCAGGGTGCGGGTGGTGATGTCTTCAGATGTTTCGTGTTGTGAATTCATGGAGGGGTAGCGCGGGTGGGGACTATCGGCGTGTGCGCTTCTTTGCAAGTGTAGTGTTTTGCTGCGTTTTGAACGTCATCGAGGATTGCCGCCTCGCGGCGTTGGGAGTCTTCTGGGGTGGCGTTCGAGACTTGCGGAGATGTTCGCAGACGAGCCCCGGCTGCCCTGTGCCCGC
>CAIQGU010000138.1 GCA_903871435.1 uncultured Burkholderiales bacterium
GGCGCCACCACATGACAGCCCGCAGGGTTCAGCCATGAGCCCGCAGATCCTCACCCTGCTCGACGGCCGCAAACTGAGCCTTGCGCAGTTTGGCGATCCCGCGGGGCCACCGTTCTTTTACTTCCACGGCTATCCGGGTTCACGCCAGGAAGTGGCCATCCTTGACCATCTGCCCCTGCGCATCATCTCTATCGACCGCCCGGGCTACGGCAGTTCGACGCCGCTTCCTGGGCGCCGCCTGCTGGACTGGCCGGCGGACGTGGCCGCGGCGGCCGACCAACTGGGCGTGGACCGCTTTACCGTGCTGGGCGTGTCGGGCGGAGGGCCGTATGCCACGGCCTGCGCGTACGCGCTGCCGCAACGCGTGAGCGCCGCCATTTTGTTGTGCCCTGTTCCTCCCCCCGAAGCGCTGGAGGGCTTGCCGGCGCGCGCGCTGGGCGATCTGGGCCTGCTCATGTTCCTGGGCCGCAATCCGCGGGCCGCCCGCGCCTTCCTGTCCACCGCACGCTGGCTGGGCCGCAATCCGCGCCTGCTGACGCCGGCGTTGATTCAGCGCTTCGGGCCGTTGCGGCTGCCCGCCAGCGACATGCAGGCGCTGGCTGAGCCCGCCAGCGGCCGCGTGCTGGCATCGTTTCGCGAAGGCATACGGCCTGGCATCGAAGGCGTGTGGATGGACGCGCAGATCTATGCGCGCCCGTGGGGTTTTACGCTGGACGCTGTGCCGGTACCCGTGGAACTGTGGCATGGCACGGCCGACACGATAGTGCCTGCGGCAACCTCCGAGGTGTACCGCGCCATTCCCGGGTCGCGCCGCACGCTGGTCGATGGCGCGGGGCATTACGCCATGATCATCAGCCACGGGCCCGCCATCGTTGCGGCATTCGCGCAAGCGCACGGCTGAACACGGCGGCGCGGGCGGGCAGCGGCTCAGCGCCCTTTTGCCAGATGCACGCGGCGGCTCGCCTCGGCGACAAAATCCTCCAATTCCGGGTCCATGGCGTTGCGCGACGAGAGCACGCCAACCGGTTTGCCGTCGTGCACTACCGGCGCATGCCGGAAACCGCCCTCCTGCATCAGCACGAGCGCGTACCCGTAGGTATCTTCCGGGGATACGGTCCGCGGATCCGGCGTCATGACCTGAGCGAGCGTCGTGGTTGACGGATCCTTGCCAGTGGCGATGACCCGGAAGAGCGCATCGCGCTCGGTGAAAATGCCTCGCAAAATAGCGCCCTCGACAACCAGCACAGCCCCGAACGCGCCTTGCGCCATGACCCGCGCAGCCGCAGTGACGCTGACGTCCGGCGCAAGACTGCGCCCCCGTTCGGAATCCATTATGTCCTTGACCAGCCGGTCGAACATGTTTCATCCGCAGGAAGGAAAGCAAGGGCAGCCCGGGTGGATTCCACGGCTGTCGCACTGCATGGTCGCCCCATCCTAGTAGCCCCCGCGCCCGTGCAGTTGACCATGGTCAAAAAGCGGCGAACCAGGATGCCTTCGCGGCCGTACGCCCGTCCTTCCCCTTGTTGCCAGAGGCGTCGGCATAATGCCGATTCTCACGGGAGGCACCATGAGCCTACGCATGCAGGAAACCGCCCGTACGGGCGCGAGCGAGATCCCCATCAGCAGTGAAGAGCGTGCCGTTCGCGTCGAGCTGGCAGCGTGCTACCGCATTTTCGACATGCTGGGCTGGACCGAACTCATTTTCAATCACATCACGCTGCGCGTGCCCGGCCCCGAGCGCGTGTTCCTGATCAATCCCTTCGGACTGCACTATGGCGAAGTGACGGCCTCCAACCTGGTAGCGGTGGACACCGAGGGCGTGCCGGTGCGGCCGGGCCAGCATCCGATCAACCGCGCGGGTTTTGTCATCCACAGCGCCATTCACGAAAACCTTCCCAACGCGCATTGCGTGATGCATACGCACACCACGGCCGGCAGCGCCGTGGCCGGTCTGGCTTCCGGTCTGCTGCACGATTCGTTTTACGGCACCATCCTCAACGGCCACGTGGCCTACCACGAGTTCGAGGGCATCACGGTTCGCCTGGAGGAGCAGCAGCGCATGCTGGCCAGCATCGGCGACAAGCGCGCGGTGATCCTGCGCAATCACGGCCTGCTCAGCATCGGCGGCAGCATCCCGGAAGCCTTCATGTGGCTCTGGACCCTGCAGCGCGCCTGCGAGATCCAGCTGGCCACCACGGCGGCCGGTGCGCCGCGGCCCGTGCAACCCACCGTGCTGGAGCGGGCAGCGCGCGGCATCGGTGCTTCCGAACCGGTGGTCAGCGAGATGGTCTTTGCCGCGTTGCGGCGCAAGCTTGATGCCGTTGATAAAAGCTACCGGGAATGACCAGCAACCATCATCACCCCTCCCCAAGGAGCGCTTCACCATGTCCACCTTGCTGGTCATCACCATCGCCGGACCGGACCGGCCCGGACTCGTCAACCTGATTTCCGACCGCGCCACCGCCCACGGCGCCAACTGGCTCGAGTCGCGCATGGCGAACCTGGCCGGACAGTTCGCGGGCATCGTCCTGCTGCAGGTTCCCGCTGACAAGGTGGAGGGTCTTACGCGCTCCATCGGGGAACTCGAAACCCAGGGCCTGCGCGTCACGGCGCTGCGCGGTGCCGCGACGGGCGCCGGCAGCACGCGCCGGCTCCACCTGGAACTGCTGGGCCAGGACCGGCCCGGCATCGTGCGCGACATCTCGGGGGCCCTGGCCCGCCACGGCGTCAGCATCGACGAACTGGTGACGGATTGTGTGAGCGGTTCCATGTCCGGCGAGAACCTGTTCCGGGCTCGGGCGCAATTGCAGGTGCCGATGGCGGTCGAGACGCAGGTCTTGCGGGGCGAGCTCGAGGATCTGGCCGATGACCTGATGGTGGATGTGACGCTGGATGAGGCGCCACCGTCCGCGGAGCAGAACGCGCAGCATCGTTGACCCGTCGACATAGCCGCATCGACGCCCGCGGCGAGGAGCTGCTCGCGCTGCGCGACAAGGCGAA
>CAIQGU010000139.1 GCA_903871435.1 uncultured Burkholderiales bacterium
CTGGGCCACGCCGACGGGGACCTCGAACAGCCCCTGGGCGCCACGATACGGCGCGTGCGCCCCCGGCTCATCGTCAATGCCGCGGCCTACACCGCGGTTGACAAGGCCGAGGCGGAGCCGGAGCGGGCGCTGCGCATCAACAGCGAGGCCGTGGGTGAAATGGCACAGGCAGCGGCCGAAATCGGTGCGCTGTTTGTGCACTACTCCACGGACTATGTCTTCGACGGAGAGAAGACCGCGCCCTACCAGGTTGACGATCCAACGGGTCCGCTCAGCGTGTACGGGCGCAGCAAGCTGGCCGGCGAGCAGGCCATCCGCAGTGCAGGATGCCGGCACCTGATTTTTCGCACGAGCTGGGTCTATGCCGTGCGCGGCGGCAACTTTGCCCACACAATCCTCAAGCGCGCGCGCGCGATGGACCGGCTTCAGGTGGTTGCCGATACGTTTGGCGTGCCCACCAGCGCCGAATTGCTGGCCGACGTGACGGCGCTTGCGGTGCATCGTCTGGGCGGGCCGGCGCAGGGCCCGGACACGGCGGCGCTGCTGGGCACCCACCATCTCGTCCCCTGCGGGGAGACCACGTGGCACGGCTACGCCAGCTTCCTGATCCAGGCAGCGCGGGAGCGCGGTTTGCCCATTCAGGTGGCGGCGGACGCCATAGTGGCGGTGCCCGCCAGCACGTTCCCGGCGCCCGCGCGCCGGCCCTTGAACTCCCGTCTGGACAACCGGCTGCTGGAGCAGCGTCTGGGCCTGAAGTTGCCGGACTGGCGCGTGCACGTGCGTCGCTTTGTGGAGGAGATTGGCGGATAAACTGGGGTGCTGCCCTCTTTGACCCCCACAGGCTCTCATGACACGAGCACTCATCACCGGAATCACCGGCCAGGACGGCGTGCTCCTCGCTGAAAACCTGCTTGCCAGGGGCTATGAGGTTGTCGGTTTTGCCCGGCGCGCCTCGGTGCTGGCGCGCACCGATCTGCATCCCCTCTTCCAGCGCATCAAGGTGTTCCACGGCGACGCGGCCAATTCGGTGGATATCGCCGATGCGCTCTTGCAGCACCGTCCGGATGAGCTCTACAACCTGGCGGCGCAATCGGCGCCCGGTTCCTCCTGGGCGCAATCGCTGGAAACCGGTGACATCACGGCCATGGGTGCGCACCGCTTGTTCGAGGCCGTACGGCGTTTTGCGCCGGGCTGCCGCATCTACCATGCTTCGTCATCGGAGATGTTCGGCGCCGTGGTGGAGTCGCCGCAGCGGGAAACTACGCCCTTCAATCCGGCCAACCCCTATGCCGCCGCCAAGGTCTACGCCCACCAGATCGCCCACGTCTACCGGCGCAGCTACGGCATGTTTATCGCCTGCGGCATCCTCTTCAATCACGAAAGCCCGCTGCGGCGCATGAATTTCCTCACGCAGAAAGTGGCGTACGGCGCCGCGTGCGCCAAGCTGGGTATTCAGACCTCGCGCCACCTCAATGAGGAGGGCGAGCCGGTGGTTAGCGAAGGATGCGTGGCGCTGGGCAACCTGGACGCCTCGCGCGACTGGGGTCACGCGCGCGACTACGTCGAGGCCATGTGGCGCATGACACAACACCCCACCGCCGAGGATTTTGTCATCGGCACCGGAACCCTGCGCACCGTGCGCGATCTGTGCGAGGCTGCCTACGGCTATGTCGGCCTGGACTGGCGCAATTTTGTCCGTACCGATGCGCGATTCATGCGCCTCAGCGAAACCGGCCCCACCGTGGCCGACGCGTCCAAGGCGCTGCGGGAACTCGGCTGGAAGCCGACCATCCGATTCGACGCCATGATCGCCGAAATGGTCGACGCCCAGCTTGCAGCCTTGCGGAGCAATGCGCGGCTCCCGGACTGAACCGCGCCCAACCCGCCCCCCTACCCACACTCGTGAAATTGATCCCATGAATCCCAAACAACTGACCCAGACCCGCATCCTCGTCGTCGGCGATGTCATGCTCGACCGTTACTGGTTCGGCGACTCGGAACGCATTTCCCCAGAGGCGCCGGTGCCGGTGGTGCGGGTGGGACATACCGAAGAGCGGCTGGGCGGCGCCGCCAACGTGGCGCGCAACATCACGGCCCTGGGTGCCCAGGCGGGCCTGCTCAGCGTGGTGGGGGACGACGAATCGGGCAGAACCGTGGCGCGCCTGGCGCGCGAGGACCATATCCATGACCACCTGCATATCGACGCGGCCCTGCCCACCACGGTGAAGCTGCGCATCATCGCGCGGCGCCAGCAGCTGGCGCGGGTGGACTTCGAGAGTGCGCCCGAGGCCGAGGTGCTGGACGCCCATCTGGAACAGTTCCGCACCCTGCTGCGGCAGTACGCGCTCATCATCCTGTCGGACTACGGCAAGGGCGGACTGACGCACATCACCCGCATGATCGCCATGGCGCGGGATGCCGGGCTCATGGTGCTGGTCGATCCCAAGGGCGACGATTATTCCCGCTACGCCGGCGCCAGCGTCATCACACCCAACCGTGCGGAACTGCGCGAAGTGGTGGGACGCTGGACCAGCGAAGCGGACCTGACGCGGCGCGCCCAAAGCCTGCGACGCTCGCTTGGCCTGCAGGCGCTGCTGCTTACGCGCAGCGAGGAGGGCATGACGCTCTTTACCGAGGACGACGTCTGGAGCATCTCCACCCAGGCGCGCGAAGTTTTCGACGTCAGCGGCGCAGGCGACACGGTTATCGCCGTGCTGGGCACGATGCTGGCGGCCGGTTTGCCGCTGCGCGAGGCGGTCACCTTGGCCAACCGCGCCGGTGGTATCGTCGTGGGCAAGCTCGGTACCGCGACGGCAAGTGCAGCGGAACTTTTTGGAACATGACCCCATGAAAATCATCGTCACGGGCGCGGCTGGTTTCATCGGCGCCAACCTGCTGCGCGCGCTCAATGAGCGCGGCGAGACCGATATCCTGGCCGTCGACAACCTGACGCGCTCGGAGAAATTCCGCAATCTTGCGGAATTCGAGATAGCCGACTACCTCGACAAGACGGAATTTCTCGAACGCGTGCGGCGCCGCGAGTTGCCGCGTCCGGAAGTGATCTTCCATGAAGGCGCCTGCTCCGACACCATGGAGACCGACGGCCGCTACATGATGGCGAACAATTTCCGCTACTCGGCGGAACTGCTCGAATGGGCCCAGGGCAGCGGCATACCGCTGATCTACGCATCCTCGGCGGCCGTCTACGGCATGGGCCCGGCCTTTGTCGAGACGCGCAGCGCCGAGCGGCCGCTCAATGTCTACGGCTACTCCAAACTGCTCTTCGACCAGGTCGTGCGCCGGCAACTGCCTGCCGCCCGCGCGCCGGTCGTAGGCCTGCGCTATTTCAACGTCTATGGGCCGCGCGAGAGCCACAAGGGCCGCATGGCGTCCGTGGCCTTTCACCATTTCCACCAGTTCCGCAGCGAGGCCAAGGTGCGCTTGTTCGAGGCTAGCCATGGATTTGCCAACGGCGAACAGCGGCGCGACTTCATTCACGTCGACGATATCGTCAAGGCCAACCTGCACTTCTGGAACCGGCCGGCCAGCGGTGTCTACAACCTGGGCACCGGACGGGCGCAAAGCTTCAACGACGTCGCGCTGGCCGTGATCAACGCATTGCGCGAGGCCAATGGCCAGGCGGCGTTCAACCTGCCGCAGGCGGCCTCGCAGGGCACCATCGAATACACCGAGTTCCCGGTTGCCCTGCGCGGCAAGTACCAGGCCTTCACCCAGGCCGACGTCACGGCCCTGCGGGGTGCCGGTTTCGACGATGAGCTCATGACGGTCGAACAGGGCGTCGCCGCCTACGTGCGCTGGCTGCTGAAGAATTCGTGACACCGGCCCTTAGCCCGGTGCAGCCACGGCGCGCTGCCTTTCTTGACCGGGACGGGGTCATCAACATCGACCGTGGCTACGTCTGGCGCATTGCCGATTTCGAGTTCGTGGCCGGCGTGTTGGGCGCAACGGCGGAGCTGGCACGGGCAGGCTATGTACTGGTCGTGGTGACCAACCAGGCCGGCATCGGCCGCGGAATGTACGGAGAGGACGACTTCGACCGCCTCACCGCCTGGATGATCGAGCAGTTCGCCGGCGCAGGCGTTCCCATCGCTGCCGTCTATCACTGCCCGCACCATCCCACCCTGGCGCAGGGGGAATGGCGGCGCAACTGCAATTGCCGCAAGCCGGCACCCGGCATGCTGCTCGATGCGGCCCGTAACCTCGATATATCGCTGGGCGAGTCGGTGATGTTCGGGGACAAATGCGACGACATGCGGGCCGCGCAGGCCGCGGGCGTGGGCCTGCGGGTGCACGTGGGGAAAGACGGCCATACGGCGCCCGTGGAGACTTGCGATGCCGCGGGCGTGGGGCTGCGCTTTGCGTCGCTGGCCCATGCGCTAGGCGACCCCGGCCTGCGGGCGCGGCTGGGACTGCCGGCGGCGACAGAATGAATGAAAAAGAAAGCTTCGCAGACGCCATGACGCAAACCTATACCGCCCTGTCGTTCGAGAACAAGGTCGTTTCCCGTGACGAGCTCGCCGCCCGCACCGCGCAATTGCCGCGGCCCGTGGTGCTCACGAACGGCGTCTTCGACATCCTGCACCGCGGACATGTCACCTACCTCTCGCGGGCGCGGGCGCTGGGGGCCTGCCTCGTCGTGGCGGTGAATGCCGATGCCTCCGTGCGCGCGCTGGGCAAAGGGGCGGATCGGCCCATCAACGGCGAGAACGACCGCGCGGCGCTGCTGGCTGCCCTGGAATGTGTCGATCTCGTGACCATGTTCGAGGAAACGGTGCCCCTGCCGGTGCTGGAGCTCGTCCGTCCGGAAATCTATGTCAAGGGCGGCGATTACGACGTGGATGCCACCCCGGAAGCGCGCCTGGCACGCACCTGGGGTGCGCGGGCGGTGGCTATTGCCTTCGAGCACCAGCGATCGACAACCGCGTTGCTCGCGCGGGTACGCGGACAGGGCTAGGCGCACGGGGTCCGCCGCAGGGCCGAACCGCCTGTAGGCCGGGCCGGAGACTGCACCGCACAAATACGCCGCAAGTAACAAATTGTCGGCATAATGGACAGTTGCGCTCCGCCTACGGACGGAAAAAACAGCTGTGACATTTTTTGTCCAATCCCTGGTTGCCTTCCTGCTGACGGCCCTGCTTATCGTATGGCTGCGGCGTCCGGCCCAGCGCTTCGGATTGCTCGACCACGCCGGCGGCCGCAAGCGCCACGGGGATTCCATTCCCCTCACCGGCGGCATCTCACTCACGCTCGCCTTCGTGGCCTCGCTGTTTTTCTCCTCGCAGGTCCTGGTCCATTACGCGGTGCTGTTCGTGGCCATGGCGTTGTTGTTTGGCATCGGCCTGCTCGACGACCTGGGCGAGGTATCGCCCAGCGGCAAGCTGATCGTGCAGGTGGTCGCGGCGCTTTTCATGACCTCGTGGGCGAACCATTTCCTGACCAATCTGGGCGATCTGTTCGACCGCGGCCCCTTTGACTTGCGCAACTGGGGCATACCGCTGACGATCTTTGCCACGGTTGCCGTCACCAACGGCTTTAACATGCTCGATGGCATCGACGGCCTGGCGGGCGGGCTGGCCTTCTGCGTGCTGGCGGTCTTTGCCGCTTTCGCATCGATTCTCGGTGATCACATCGCCGTGAAGTTCCTGGTGGTGCTGCTGGGCGCACTGGCCGGTTTCCTGATCTTCAATCTGCCCCACCCCTGGCGCGGGCGGCGGCGCACCTTCATGGGCGACACCGGCAGTCTGATACTCGGCTTCGTGGTGGCCTGGTTCTCCGTTGACCTCACGCAGCGCGCGGACCTGCACGTGCCGCCGGTGGTGATGCTCTGGGTGGTGGGCGTCGTGCTGCTCGACCTTTTCACCGTTACCGTGCGGCGCGTCATCCGGCGGCGCGACCCTGCCCTGCCCGACCGTGGTCATATCCACCACCTGCTGCTGCGCCGGGGTTTTACCGGGCCCCAGACTCTGCTCTGGCTGCTGGGCGCCAACCTTGCGTTGAGCGCGGTGGGCACGGCGCTGTGGCGCTTGGGCGTGCCGGAATTCGTGAGCCTCGCGGCATTTCTCGTGGTGGCGGCCGTCTACCTGGGCCTGTTCCTGTTTCCCGCACGCCTCTGGCGACGGCTGCCGCGGCGCGTCCGCGACGGCGCAACCGTGCGGGACGGGACCCCGGCGGCGCCCACGGGTAAGGCCGTGACCGAGTCCGCCAACGACAACCGCGCGAACAGCGCACAGCCAGGGAGCCGCTGATGCGGGCCGCGCGCAGTAACGACGTAGCGCCGTTCCTGCCCACGGCGCGCGACCTGCACCGCATCTTCCATGGCCGCAGCCTGCAGCGGGGCCGGGAGGTCATGCTCGCCGGACGGGTGTCGCCCATCGAACTCGAAGTGCTCTCGAGCAACCTCATGGAGTTGCGCGCGCAGGTGCTGGGCTCGGAGCAGCCGGAGGGCACCGAACAGCGGCGCTACCAGGTCGGCGTGCGCATGATGCGCAAGAGCGCCGGCGCCCAGGTGGAGATCGAGTCGCATTGCTCCTGCCCCATCGGCCTGCTGTGCAAGCACGCTGCCGCCGTACTGCTGCAATGGCAACCGCAATGGGGCGAGGCCATCATTCCCAGCGGCGGTTCCGCGTTTGCGCGGCCCTGGAGCTCGCCGGCCAGCACGCCCGAAGTGCCCGACGACGAACCGCTTGCGGTCCAGCCGCGCATCGCCCACGGCGTGGGCACGGTATGCGTGCGCCTGGGGGCGTCGCGGGCGCCGGCCCTGCCCAACGTGCCGGCCAATCGCCAGCCGCCCAATGCCGCGCTATACGTTTCCTTGCGTATCGACGGCATCCGGGTGCCGCTGCAGCGGGCGCAAAGCCGCCTCGTCGTTGATGGCGAGGAGGTCGATGCGGCGCCCGATCCCCGGCAGGTCGAACGCGTCATCGCGCAACTGCAGGCCGACGGCGCCACGCCCTGGTCCTTTGTGGCCGCGCCGCAGGGACGGCGCAGCAGCGAGTCGGCGTTCCAGATCAACGATGATGCGGCGGCGCAACTGATTGACGAGCGCGCCGGCGACTGGCGCGCGCAGGGCTGGCAGGTGGAAGTCGATGACGATTTTCCGTGGCAGATCGTCGAAGTGGGCGACCTGGAGATGGCGATACAGGCCGTGCCGGGGCACGACTGGTTCGACCTGGAACTGGGACTGCGCATGGGAGAAAAGCGCATTCCCCTGCTCCCGCTGCTCGAGTCCGCGCTGGCCGACACCCGCACGGGCACATCGCGCAGCCGTGAAGCGTCCGGCCCGGGGCGCGTATTGCAGGTCCGCATCGATGCCAAGCACATCGTGCGCCTGCCCTGGGAGCGCATCGCGCCCCTCCTGGATACCTTGGTGGAACTGGGCGACACCCGACGGCGGCTGCCGGCGCGCAAGGGCGGCACCGGCGGACGCACATCGCGCGCGGCGCGGGTGTTACGCCTGTCGCGCCTGGATCTGGCCCGCGTATCCGGGCTGGCCGAGCGTGGCCAGCTCACCTGGGTAGGCGCGCCGGATCTGCGCCAGTTCGCCCAGCGGCTGGCCAATTTCGAGCATGTGGATACGGTGGCGGTGCCCGTGGGGCTGCAGGCAGAACTGCGCCCGTACCAGCGCGCCGGCCTGAACTGGCTGCAGTTCCTGCGCCAGTACGGCCTGGGCGGGCTGCTGGCCGACGACATGGGCCTGGGCAAGACGCTGCAGACCCTTGCGCACATCTGCCTGGAGAAGGAAGAGGGGCGCCTGCTCACGCCGGCACTGGTGATAGCGCCCACATCGCTGGTGCATAACTGGGTCGCCGAAGCCCGGCGCTTCGTCCCGGGGCTGCAGGCGCTGCAGCTGCACGGGACCGACCGCTGGCGCGATTTCGACAAGATCGGCACCTCGGACATCGTCGTCACCAGTTTCGCGCTGCTGGCGCGCGACATCGAGCAGCTCAGCACACACGAGTTCCACATGCTCATCGTCGACGAGGCGCAGAACATCAAGAACCCGCGCACCCAGGCCGCCAGCGCCGTGCGCCAGCTCAAGGCCACGCACCGCCTGGCGCTGACGGGAACGCCGCTGGAAAACCACCTGGGTGAACTCTGGGCGCAGTTCGACTGGCTGGCGCCTGGCCTGCTGGGCGACCAGGCCAGCTTCTCGCGTCTGTACCGCGTGCCAATCGAACGCCACGGCGACGAAGAGCGGCGCATCCACCTCACCAGCCGCATACGGCCGTTCGTGCTGCGCCGGCGCAAGGATGAAGTAGCGCCGGAACTGCCGCCGCGTACGGAGATCGAGCGATTCGTCGCCCTCGAGGGGGGCCAGCGCGACCTCTACGAAGCGGTGCGCGCCAGCATGCACGAGCGCGTACGCATGGCGCTGGCTGAACAGGGTCTCGACCGCAGCCAGGTGGTGGTGCTCGACGCCCTGCTCAAATTGCGCCAGGTGTGTTGCGACCCGCGGCTGGTGGGTCTGTCGGCCGCCCGCGCGGTGACGGAATCGGCCAAGCTGGAACTGCTCATGGAAATGCTCGATGGGCTGCTGGTGGAAGGGCGGCGCGTGCTGGTGTTCTCGCAGTTCACCTCCATGCTGGCGCTCATTGAAGAAGCGCTGCGGGCGCGCGGCCAGGCCTATGCGCTGCTCACCGGCGATACGCGCGACCGCGCGCGCGCCGTGGAGCAGTTCCAGGGCGGCGAGGTGCCGCTCTTCCTGCTCAGCCTCAAGGCCGGCGGCACCGGGCTCAACCTGACGGCCGCCGATACGGTGATCCACTACGACCCGTGGTGGAACCCGGCGGTGGAAGCCCAGGCAACCGATCGCGCGCATCGCATCGGCCAGGACAAGCCCGTATTCGTCTACCGCCTGTTGTGCGCGGGCACGATCGAGGAGCGCATGCGCTCGCTGCAGGCCCGCAAGGCGCGGCTGGCGCAAGCCATGCTGGGCGATGAGGCCGGGCTGGCGCGGGCGCTGGGGGCGGAGGATATCGAGGCGCTGCTGGCGCCGGCGGCGGCGACATGAGCAGCGATATGAGCAGCGAATTGAGCAGCGAATTGAGCAGCGACATGAGCAGCGCCATAAGCCCAGCACCATGAGCCTCTACGCCATCGGCGACCTGCAGGGTTGCGCCGCGCGCCTGGACGAATTGCTGGCGCGCCTGCCCGCCGATGCGCGCCTGGTGTTCGTGGGTGACCTCGTCAATCGCGGACCCGATTCGCTGGGGACGCTGCGGCGCGTGCGCGCCCTGGGCGACCGTGCGGTAGCGGTGCTGGGCAACCATGATCTGCACCTGCTGGCCGTGGCGGCCGGGATCCGGCAATTGCATGACGACGACACGCTGCAGGACATCCTCACGGCGCCCGATGCGGCAGAACTGCTCGACTGGGTACGCAACCGGCCGCTGGCTCATGTGGAGGAAGGCGCGCTATTTGTCCACGCCGGCGTGCTGCCGCAATGGAGCGTGGAGCGCACCCTGGAGCTGGCCGGCGAAGTGCAGCAGTTGCTGCGCGCCGACGATTACCACGCGTTCCTCGCCACGATGTA
>CAIQGU010000140.1 GCA_903871435.1 uncultured Burkholderiales bacterium
CCGATGACGATGTCCGCGCCCCAGCGGCCGGGGGGCTCCAGCACGGTGAGGGCGAGAAGATCCGTGGCCACCGTGACCACCGCGCCGGCAGCATGCATTGCCGCCACGGTGGCGGCCAGGTCGCGTACTTCGCCGGTGGATGCCGGGTACTGCAGCAGGATGCCAAAGGCGTCGCCGGCCGTGGCGGGATCGTCCACGGCTACCACCTCGACGCCCAGGGGTTCGGCGCGGGTGCGCACCACGGCCAGGGTCTGCGGGTGGCAGTCGCGCGACACGAGAAAGCGTGCGGAGGCACTGCGCGATGAGCGGCGCGCCAGCATCATGGCTTCGGCCGCTGCGGTAGCCTCGTCCAGGAGCGAGGCATTGGCGATGGGCATGGCCGTGAGGTCGGCCACCAGGGTCTGGAAGTTGAGTATGGCCTCGAGGCGGCCCTGGGAGATCTCTGCCTGGTAGGGCGTGTAGGCCGTGTACCAGGCGGGGTTTTCCAGGATGTTGCGGGCAATGACGGCGGGCATGCGGGTGCCGTAATAGCCGGTGCCGATGAAGCTGCGCAGCACCTGGTTGGCGCCGGCCAGCTCGCCGATGCGCGCCAGCGCCTGGGCCTCGCTCATGGGTGCGCCCAGCGCGAGCGGCGCATGCAGGCGTATGGCCGGCGGAACGATGGCATCGACCAGCGAATCGAGGCTGGGGTGGCCCAGCTCGGCGAGCATGGCCGCCGTTTCCGCGGCATCGGGTCCGATATGACGGCCGATGAACTCACTGGCGTTTTCCAGGCTGGCCAAGGTGGCGGCGCCGGCATCGCCGGCACTTGCCGGTACCGCGCCCTGGAGTGCCGTTGCGCGCCGGCCGTCCATCACTTCTCCGAATCGATCTGTTTTTGATAGCCGGCGGCGTCGAGCAGGCCACCGGTGTCGGCTGCATTGGCGGGCTGAAGGCGAAACAGCCACGCGCCGAACGCGTCCTGGTTGAGCGCCTCGGGCGCATCCTTCAAGGTGTCGTTGACCGCGACCACCGTACCGGCAACCGGGGCGTAGATGTCGGAGGCGGCCTTGACGGACTCGACCACCGCGATGACCTGGCGGGCCGCGTAGGTCTTGCCCGCCTCGGGCAGCTCGATATAGACCAGGTCGCCCAGGGCCTCCTGGGCGAAATCGGTGATGCCCACGAGGACGGTGCCGTCAGCTTCGGTGCGCACCCACTCGTGCGATTCGGTGTAATGCAGATCTGCCGGAACGGTCATGCTTGCCTCCCAGGGCGCGATAGTTGAAAAATTTGATGATGCGCTTGCAATCAATCGGTGAAGAAATAACCGTGCAAAAAAATCACGCTGCCGGTGACAGTACCTTGCCATGCCGCACAAAAGGCAGGCGGCACACCAGGGCCGGCGTGGGGCCGGAGCGCAAGGTCACGGTGACTTCATCGCCGGGCCGCACACCCGCGGGCAGCCGCGCCAGCCCGATGGATGCCTGCAGCGTGGGGGAGAAGGTGCCGCTGGTGAGCTCGCCGGGGCCGTGGGCTGTCTGCACTTCCTGGTGCGAGCGCAGCACGCCGCGGCCCAGCAGCCGCAGGCCGAGGAACTGGCGCAGCGCTCCGGCCGCTTGCTGACGCTCGAGCGCCGCGCGGCCGATGAAATCGCGCGGGGAGCGCGTATCCACCGTCCAGGCCAGGCCCGCCTCCAGGGGTGACAGCGTCTCGTCCATGTCGCTGCCGTACAGGTTCATGCCGGCCTCCAGGCGCAGGGTGTCGCGCGCGCCCAGCCCGCAGGGCGCAACGCCGGCTGCGGCCAGCGCCTGCCACAACGCGGGTGCCTGGTCGGCCGGCAGGGCGATCTCGCAGCCGTCCTCGCCGGTGTAACCCGTGCGGGCCACAAACCAATCGCCGTGAGCGGCGGCGTGAAACGGGCCCAGATCGGCGAGCAATGGAGCCAGTTGCGGGGCCAGTCGCGTCACCACCTGTGCCACACGGGCGCGGGCCTGCGGCCCCTGGACGGCGATCAGGGCCAGGTCAGTGCGCAGGCGCAGGGCGAGTTCAGGGTGCCCGAATTGGGTGCGCACCTGCTCCATCCAGGCCAGGTCGGTGGCGGCAGTAGCCGCATTGACCACCAGCCGGTAGGCGAGATCGGGCAGGCCGGTTCCCGCGCCGAGGCGATACACGATGAGATCGTCGATGACACCGCCGTCTTGCCGCAACAGGCAGCTGTAGAGTGCTTTGCCCGGCACCAGCCGGTCGACATCATTGGCGAGGAGGTGGCGCAGGAAGTCGCGGCTGGCCATGCCTGCGAGATCGATGGCGCGCATGTGGGAGACGTCGAACATGCCGCAGTCGCGGCGCACCGCGTGGTGC
>CAIQGU010000141.1 GCA_903871435.1 uncultured Burkholderiales bacterium
CAATTCTACCTGGTTTGGCCTTTGGCGTTGATCTTGATCAGAGGCCGAAAATGGCAATTTTGGCTGCTCTGCCTCATCACGGCGCTTTCGTTTGCGTACAGCAGTTTCGAAGCCTTCCGGAATCCCACGGCCGCGTTTTACTCGCCGCTATCCCGGCTATGGGAATTGGGCGCCGGTGGACTGCTCGCCGCGCGACCGGCCCGATGGCCGCGATCCATTTCCTTGGTGGGCATCGCGATTATCGTTGCATCGGCGTGGATCATCAGGAGCGATCATCCATTTCCGGGGCTCCTTGCGCTGCCGCCGATAATGGGTTCAATCCTGGTGCTTGCCGGCCGGTCGACACTTCTTTCGCGAGTTCTCCGTCACCCTGACGACCGCCATCCTCGTCTCCATGGTGGTTTCGCTGACCACCACGCCGATGATGTGCGCCTTTCTCCTCAAGGCTACGACTCGGCAGGGCCACGGTCGCCTCTATACGGCGAGCGAAAACTTCTTCACGGGCATGCAGGACCTGTACCGCAAGAGCCTGCGCTGGGTGCTGGGCAAATCGGCGCTGACCTTGACCGTGCTGTTCCTGGTCGTCACCCTCAATGCGCTGCTCATCTTCGAGATTCCCAAGGGGTTTTTCCCGCAGGAGGACACCGGCGCCATTGCCGGCGCGGTGCAGGGCCCGCAGGCCTCGTCGTTTCCGGCGATGGATGACGCCGTGCGTCAGATCGGCGATGTCATACGCCGCGACCCTGCGGTTGCCAACGTTGTTTCCTTCACCGGCGGCAGCGGCGCCACCAACACCGGTTCCATCTTCATCGCGCTTAAACCCCTGGCGGAGCGCGATGCCAACGCCCAGCAGGTGATCGACCGTCTGCGCCCCCAGTTAAACCGCCTGCCCGTTGCAGCAGCCTACCTGCAGGCGGTGCAGGACCTGCGTATCGGTGGCCGCTCCAGCGCGGCCCTGTACCAGTACACCATCCAAGCCGATGGACTCAAGGACCTCACCACCTGGGGACCCACCCTGCTCAACCACATGCGGCACCTGCCGGGCTTCCAGGACGTGAGCTCCGACCAGCAGAACGGCGGCCTGAGCGAACGCCTGGACATCGACCGGGTCACTGCGGCGCAACTGGGTCTTACCGTGCAGGCGATAGACGCGCAGCTCTACAGCGCTTTTGGCCAGTCGCAAGTGTCCATCATCTACACGCCGCTGAACCAGTACTACGTGGTGCTGGAAGTTGCGCCGCGCTACCGGCAAAGTCCTGCGGCCCTCGCGGACATTTACCTGCAGGCGCCCAACGGCGGCGGCGCCATCCCCCTGGCCGCCGTGGCCCGCGGCGTAGTGGGCACCACACCGCTGGCGATCAACCACACGGGTCTCTTTCCCTCGGTAAGCGTGTCCTTCAACCTGGCTTCCGGCGTATCGCTGAGTGACGCCACCGTCAGCATCGACCGGATGAAGGCGCAGCTGGGGGCGCCCTCCACGCTGCAGGGCTTTTTCACCGGGACCCTGCTGGCCTACCAGGAGTCGCTGGGCACCGAGCCGCTGCTGATCCTGACCGCGCTGCTGGCCGTGTACATCGTCCTGGGCATCCTCTACGAGAGCCTCGTGCACCCGCTCACCATCATCTCCACGTTGCCGTCCGCAAGCGTAGGCGCGATGCTGGCGCTGCAAATCTGCCACGAAGACCTCAATGTGGTTTCGATCATCGGCATCATCCTGCTCATCGGCATCGTTACCAAGAACGCGATCATGATGATCGACTTTGCGCTGTCGGCCCAGCGTGATGACGGCAAGTCGCCTGCCGATGCCATCTTCGAAGCCTGCATGCTGCGCCTGCGGCCCATCCTGATGACGACCATGGCCGCGCTGCTGGGTGCGCTGCCGCTGGCGCTGGGCTCCGGCATGGGATACGAACTGCGCCGTCCCCTGGGTATCACCATCGTGGGCGGGCTGCTGCTCAGCCAATTGCTCACGCTCTACACGACACCCGTGGTGTATCTGGCGCTTGACCGCTTGGGTTTGCGGTTTGCCTCCCGGCGCGGCGCGACACCCTTGCCTGACCCGGTTCCCGCGGCGAATGCCGCGACTGTCACGGGGGCAGGATGATCGCCCGACCCTGTGCAAGCTGCCGCCGCGCCGCAAGGGCGGGCAAACGCCTGCTTGTTGCCGCGTGCTTCGGCGCCGTGCTGGGGGCGTGCAGCGTCGGTCCGCGGTATGCGGTCCCGCAAGCCCCCGCCGCCCCGGCCTACAAGGAAATCGGCCCCGTCTCGCACCGGGGTGCCGATGACGGGGCATGGCAGCCGGCCCAGCCGCAGGATGGCGCGCGCAAAGGCAAATGGTGGGAGGTCTTCGCGGAACCGGAGCTCGATGGCCTGGAAGATCGCCTGAACATCGACAACCAGAGCATCGCCCAATACTTCCAAAACTTTCTCGCAGCGCGCGCGCAGTTGCAGGCGGCGCGCGCCGGATTCTTTCCCACCGTAAGCACCAATCCGTCTTTCGCCCGCAACGGCCAGGGTTCTGCCGCCGCTACCACCGGCGCCGGGGCTGCCGTGGCCGGCGGCGTGCGCACCACCCATAATCTTGTGACCCTGCCTTTTGATGCTTCCTGGGAACCGGACCTCTGGGGCCGCATCGCCAGCACGCTGCGCGAATATCAATTCGCCGCCCAGGTAAGCGCCGCCGATCTGGAGAACCTGCGGCTCACGGAGCAGGCGAACCTCGCCGTTTTCTATTTCGAGCTGCGCGGGCAGGATGCCCTGCAAGACCTCTACGACCGCACTGTCGATGCCGACCGCAGTGCCTTGGCGTACGCGCGCGCCCAGTCGGCGACCGGCATAGGCAATGACGAGGCGGTGGCGCAGGCGGAGATCACGCTGGAGAACGCAGAGGTGGCCGGCATCGGCATCGCGGCCGACCGCGCCGTGTACGAGCACGCCATCGCAACGCTGATTGGCCAGCCCGCATCGAACTTCGGGCTCGCCGTGCGCGACCTTGCCACTCCGATGCCCGCCATCCCCATCGGCGTGCCCTCGCAACTGCTCCAGCGGCGACCCGACATCGCCGCGGCCGAGCGCCAGTTGGCGCGCACCAATGCTGCGGCGGGTGTCGCCGCCGCAGCCTATTACCCAAGTCTGGTCCTTACGGGTGGTGCCGGGTTCGAGTCGCGCTCCGTGGCCAGCCTGCTCGCCCTGCCGGCACTTTTCTGGTCGCTGGGCGCCTCGGCTACGGAAACCTTGTTCGATGGCGGCCTGCGCAGCGCCAACACGGCTCAGGCCACCGCGAATTACAACAGCGCCGTCGCCGCCTACCGGCAGACCGTGCTCAGCGCCATGGAGCAGGTGGAAGACAGCCTCGCAACGGTCCGGGTCCTGTCGCGGCAGCTTGCCCGGCAGGAGTCAGCCGTGGCGGCGGCCCGGCGCTACCTGAGCATTGCCACCAGCCGCTACCAGGCGGGCCTCGACCCCTACCTCAACGTGATCAATGCGCAGACCACCTTGCTGGGCGACGAGCAGACCCTTATCACCTTGCGTGTGAGCGAACTGACGGCGGCGACCCAATTGATCCAGGCGCTCGGCGGTGGCTGGGACGTCGCCCAGCTGCCGTAATCAAACAGACGGCCGCGTCAGCGATAGGCCGAAGCCATTGATTGCGTGACCCGGCGCTCTCACCGGCACCCGCGCCGTTTCAACCGCCCGCGAACGGCGAGCGGATATCCGCGAGGAATTGCTGCGCCCGCGGGTGTTGCGGACGCAGGAAAAATTCCGCCGGGGTTGCGCGCTCCAGCACCTTGCCGGCATCCATGAAAAGTACGCGATCCGCTACTTCGCGCGCAAATCCCATCTCGTGCGTCACGCAGATCATGGTCATGCCGTCGCTGGCGAGTCCGCGTATGACGGTCAAGACCTCCCCCACCATTTCCGGATCGAGCGCGCTGGTGGGCTCATCGAACAGCATCAGCGGCGGCTTTTGCGCGAGCGCGCGGGCAATGGCCACGCGTTGCTGCTGTCCCCCGGACAACTCGGCCGGATAGGCGTCGGCCTTGTGCGCCAGCCCCACGCGGTCGAGCAAGGCCCGACCTTGTTCATCGGCCTGCACCGGGCTGAGCCGGCCGAGACGCACCGGGGCCAGGGTGCAGTTCTGCAACGCGGTCATGTGCGGGAAAAGATTGAACTGCTGGAACACGAAGCCGATGCGCGAACGCAGCGCGTTGACGTCGTTGCCGGGCGCGTGGATATCCTTGCCGTCGATCTCGATGCGGCCCCCCTCAATCGGCTCCAGGCGGTTGAGGGTGCGTATGAGCGTTGATTTGCCCGACCCCGAGGGACCGCACAGCACCACGACCTCGCCTTTGGCAATGGTCTCGTTGACATCCACCAGTGCCTGATACGCGCCGTACCACTTGTTGACGTGTTCGAAGCGGATCATGCGGCTGCTCCGGCAACCGGCCGGCGCCGGCCGCGGGCTCCCACCCGGGCCTCCACCCAATAGGCAAGGCGCGACAGGCCGAAGCACAGCAGGAAATACGTGAGGCCCAGGCACAAATAAACCTGGGTGGGCTTGGTGAAGACCTGGGTGTTGATCTGCGTGGCGATGAAAGAGACTTCCGATAGGCCGATGATATAGCCCAGCGAGGTCTCCTTGATGGTGGACACGAACTGGTTCACCAGCGAGGGCAGCATATGCCGCAGCGCCTGCGGGAGCAGCACGTGGCGCAGCGCCTGCACATGGCTGAGCCCCAGCGATCGCGCCGCCTCCACCTGGCCGCGGCCCAGACCCACGATGCCGGCGCGGACGATTTCCGCCAGGTACACCCCGTCGAAGATCACCAGCGCGATCAGCATGGTGCTGAACTGGCTGGTCTTGATCCCGGTGAGCGTCGGCAGGAAGAAATAGGCCCAGAAAATAACCATTAGCAGTGGCGTGCCGCGTACCACGAACACGACCGCGGTCACGGGCCAGCGCAGCGCGCGCCAGGGACTCAACCGCGCCACTCCCAGTATCACGCCCAGGGGCATGGCCAGCAGCAGCCCAAGGCTGGCCAGGGCGAGGGTGAGGGCAAGACCGCCCAGCGGCCCGTTGGGATATTGGCCAACCAGAAAGTACAGCCAGTAGGTATCGATCAGTTCAAGCATCGCGCCGCCCTCACGACTGCCGCACGGGGTAGCGCTGCTGCTGCCATGCCGCCAGGCCGGTGATCAGCAAGGAGATCGATAGATAGCTGACGGTGGCAAATGCAAACGGTTCAAAGCTGCGAAAGCTGGCCGACTCCACGGCCGCCGCCTGGTACATCAGCTCGGCCACGCCGATTACGGTGGCGATGCTGGTGTTCTTCCACAGATTGAGCGTCTGTGAAATGAGCGGCGGCGCCGTGATGCGCAGGGCTTGCGGGAGGATGACGTAGCGCATGGTGGCCAGATATCCCAGGCCCAGCGAGCGCCCCGCCTCGCGCTGCACTGGCGGGATGGCGCTTATACCGCTACGGATGTCCTCGGCCATATAGGCCGCGGTGTAGAGCGTGAGCGCGATGACGGCGCTGATGGCTTCGTAGTTGCTTTCATAAAGCTGCGTTTTCACGGTCTCCGGCAGCAACTCGGGCGCGCCGAAATACCAGAAAAGCATGTGGGCCAGCAGCGGCACGTTGCGTATGCTCTCGACAAACGCGAAACCCATCCAGCGCAGCGGCCAGGGCGGTGCCAGGCGAAACAGCGCCACCGCCGTTGCCAGCGGCAGGGCCAATACCAGCGTCACCGCGGTGAGCTTCAGGGAGAGCAGCAGCCCGGCGACGAGCAGGTCGCGGTAGGGTCCGGCGAGCACCAGCGAGAGGTCGAACAAGATGCGTGGGCCCCGCGATCAGCCGTCGATCCTGTCGCTGTCGATGCGGAAGTCGCGTTTGTCGAACTTGAGTCGCGTGGCGGGGCCGTACCACTTGAGAAAGAGCTTCTCGGCTTCGCCCGATTTTTCCAGATCACGCAGCGTGTCATCGACCAGCGCCTTGAGCGCGGGCTCGTTCTTCCGGATACCGATGGCGATCCGCTCGACGCTGATGTTCTGCGGCAGGATTTGATATCCGGTGCTCGCTGCGCCCAGCTTGCCGAAATCGCTGATCAACGAAACCTCGTCGTTCACATAGGCCACGCCCTTGCCCTGCTGCAATGCCAGAAACGCCTGCGGCGAGTTTTCGAAGGTGACCACGTTCACGCCGGGCACGGCCTTGCGGATATTGGGATCCTGCGTGCCGCCCTTCACCGTAACCACTTTCCTGCCGGCCAGTTGATCCAGAGCGGTGATGCCACTGGATTTTTTCACCATCACTTTCTGGCCGGTCACCAGCGTGGTCAGGGAGAAGTCGATCTGCGCTTCGCGCTCCCGGGTGTGCGTGAGCGACGCCGAGAGCAGGTCTACCCGCCCCTGCTGCAGTTCGGGAATGCGCGCCGAGACGGCCAGCTGCTTCCACACCGCCTTGACGCCGATCTTCCGCGCGATGGCGTTGCCCAGGTCCACGTCGTAGCCGACCATGTCCCGCGTCTTGGGGTCGATGAAGCTGTTGGGTTCGTCGGTGCCCAGCGCGCCGATCACGATTTCACCCTTCTTGCGGATGTCGGCGAGCTGATCGGCCCGGGCGGCAACGGCAAGGAGCAGGGCTGCGGCGGCCACGGCAAGTGGCGCGAGCGAGCGCGGTTTCATGGTGCTGGTGTCTCCCGGAAAGGCCGGTGCCGGAGCGGGCCGCATGGCATGGCCGGCCCGGGCACCCCGGAAAACATGGTATTGGAATTTCGCTACGCGGCGAGCCGCCAACCCGTCCCACTGGCAAAAAACAACAGTCCCTGGCTATTCATATGAGAATTGCTTCTTTGGTCGAGTGCGCCCAGACAAGCGGTGTTCGCAGGCCTTATCAGGCCGTGGTGTCGACCACCGCGCCCGTGCTGCCCACGCCCTGCAGGTTTTGCGCGAGCGCCTGTAAGAATCCGGGGAGCGAGGTCTGATTCGAGGAGCCGCCAAAGGCTGCCACCAGGTTTTGAAAGTCCTGCTGCAGCGTCTGGGCCGCGCTGGTCGTGCCGGTCGTGGTGGCGGCGCTGGCCGCCGTGGTACTGCCCGTCAGGGCGGCGATGGCAGATTCGCTGGTGCCGGAAGGCGTTCCCGCCGATGTGGTGGCGTTTCCAGGTGCTGCGGTAAGCGACTGGATAAGCGCATTGATGCCCGCTTCGATGCCGCTGGCACCGCCCGCACCATAAGAGTGATGATGCCCACCGCGAGCCGACGCGCCGCTGGAGCTGCTGGCGCCGCTACCATCGTTATCGCCGTCGCTGTCGGTAGCGCCTGTCGTGCCGGATGCGCCCGCGTTGGCCCCACCCGCTATCCCACCCGCTGCGCCGCCCGATGCCGCCGTGCTGCCGGCGCTCTGTAGGGCGGAAAACAGGTCCTGCATGAAAGTGCCCAGCGCCTGCAGCGGGTTGGTCGTGGTTCCGGTTCCTGCGGTAGCGGTGCCCGTAGCCGACGTGCTGGTGCCACCGCTTGTGCCCGTTGTCGACGTCGCATCCGTAATGGCGCTGGCACCGCCGCTGCTGATACCCGACTGTGACAACGCCTGGAATATTGCCGCCAGCAGCGCGCTGGTGCTGCCTG
>CAIQGU010000142.1 GCA_903871435.1 uncultured Burkholderiales bacterium
GCAGCGCGCCGCCGTGCGCCGCTGCATGGACGCGCTCGCGCCGCGCGCCGCGCTGCAGTTCTACGCCACCGGTGATGCCCTGCGCGATCTCGAGGCGGTGCGCCTGGCCCTGGGCGGCGTTACGCTTGATCTGGTAGGCGTCTCCTATGGCACGCGGGTTGCGCAGCAGTACACGCGCCGCTATCCCTCGGCCGTACGCAGTGTCGTGCTGGACAGCCCGGTTCCCAACCGCCTGGTGCTGCTGAGCGAACACGCCCGCAACCTTGATGAGGCATTGCAGCAGCGCCTGGCCCGATGCGGCGCAACCCCTGCCTGCGCAACGCGCTACGGCGATCTTGTCGCGGCCCTCAAGGCCGCGCAGGAGCGCCTGCGCGCGCATCCGCAGACGGTGGAGCTGCGCGACCCGCTGACTTTCGCGACCGTGCAGCGCTCTGTCGGGGCCGGCGATCTGGCCGAGCTCGTGCGCTTTTACCTGTACAGCGACACCACCAGCGCCCTGCTGCCGTTGATCATTGCGCAGGCGCGCGACGGCAACTACGCGCCGGTGCTGGCCCAGTCGCAACTGGTGGTAGGCGAAGTGACCGACCACCTGAGCGGCGGCATGTCGGCATCCGTGCTTTGCACGGAGGATGCCGACCTGCTCCGGGAAAACCCGGCCGACGAGCAGACCCTGCTGGGCGGCAGCGCGCTGCGCTCGGCCATCGCTACCTGCGCCCAATGGCCGCACCGCGCGCGCGCCGCCGATTTCCATGAGCCCTTCACGACGGCGCTGCCGGTGCTGGTGCTCTCCGGGGAGTTCGATCCCGTGACCCCTGCGCGCTATGGCGCGGAAATCGTCGCCGCGCTGCCCACCGCTCGCCAGCTGATCGCGCCCGGCCCGGGCCACGCGGTGATCGGCGCCGGCTGCATGCCGCGCCTGGTGAGCCAGTTCGTCCAGAAGCGTGACCCCGTGCATCTGGACGCGACCTGCCTCAAGTCCCTGGGTGACACGCCGGCGTTTCTCGGCGTCAATGGAGCGGCGCCATGATCGAGGTGCGCGACCTCGTGAAGTCTTTTGGCAGCGTCAAGGCCGTGGCGGGAGTGTCCTTTACCGCGCACGACGGCCAGATCACCGGGCTGCTCGGCCCCAACGGCGCCGGCAAGACCACCACGCTGCGCATGCTCTACACCTTGATGCAGCCCGATAGCGGCCAGATCCGCGTCGATGGCGTCGATGCGGCCGCCGACCCCATGGCCGTGCGGCGTCGGCTGGGGGTGCTGCCGGACGCGCGCGGCCTCTACAAGCGCCTGACGGCGCGCGAGAACATCCGGTATTTCGCGCAGCTGCAAGGCCTCGACGCGCAGCAGGCGCGCGCCCGGTCGGACGAACTGATCGCCGCCCTCGACATGGCGGCGCTGGCAGACCGGCGCACCGAGGGTTTTTCGCAGGGCGAACGCGTCAAGACCGCCATCGCACGCGCGCTGGTGCACGATCCGCGCAATATCGTCCTCGACGAGCCGGCCAACGGACTCGACGTCATGTCCACGCGCGGCCTGCGTGAGGTGCTGCGCGGACTGCGCGCCGAAGGCCGCTGCGTGCTCATGTCCACGCACATCATGCAGGAAGTCGCGGTGCTGTGCGACCGCATTGTCATCATTGCCCACGGGCGGGTGGTGGCCGACGGCACGCCGGACGAATTGCGCGAGCAGTCGGGCCAGGCCAACGTGGAAGAAGCGTTCATGAAGATCATCGGCGCCAGCGCGCTGCAGGGGCTCGCGTGAGCGCTGGCCAGGATCGCGGCCGGGCTACCGCGCCGGCGCTCGTCGTCTTCATCAAGGAGTGCCGCGAGAGCCTGCGCGACCGGCGCGTGCTGCTCAACGCACTGGTGCTCGGACCCCTCTTCACCCCCTTGCTCTTCCTGGTGCTCATCCATCTCATCGTTGGCCGCGAGCTGGAAAAAGCCGAGCAGCCGCTGCCCGTGGCCGTCATCGGCGCCGACTATGCGCCCAACCTGGTCGACGACCTGCGGCGGCAGGGCATGGCGCAGCGCCCGCCGGTTGCCGATCCGGAAGCGGCCGTGCGTGACCAGAGCGTTGACTTCGTGTTGCGCATCAGCCCGGATTTCGCGCAGGACTGGAACGCCGGGCGGCCAGCGCAGGTGGAGCTCATCTTCGACTCCTCGCGCCAGGACTTGCGCAGCGCGATCGACCGGCTTGAGTCCATGCTCGGGACGACTTCGCGCCGGGTGGGTTCGCTGCGCCTGCTGGCGCGCGGTATTGCTCCCTCGTTGCTCTCGCCCGTGGTCGTCGCCGTGCGCGACCAGGCAACGCCCGAGTCGCGTGGCGCCATGCTCCTGGGCATGCTGCCGTATTTCCTCATGTTCACCGCGCTGCTGGGCGGAATGTGGCTGGCCATCGATTCGACGGCCGGCGAGCGTGAGCGCCAGTCGCTCGAACCCCTGCTCATCAACCCGGTACCGCGCGCGCAGATCCTGCTGGGCAAGCTGATGGCGACCGCGCTCTTCAGCATGTCGAGCCTGGTGCTGGGCATGCTGGCCTTCATGGCCGTGGGCCATCTGCTGCCCGCGGACGAACCGGGCCTCGCCCTGAGCATCGGACCGCGGTTCGTCCTGCTCGCACTGCCAATTTTTGCCCCGCTGGTAGTGCTGATCGCGGCCGCGCAGATCTGGGTCGCCTCGTTTGCGCGCAGCTTTCGCGAAGCCCAGACCTACCTGGGGCTGGCGCAGCTGGTGCCGCTGGTTCCGTCCATCCTGTTGATGGCTGTGCCCATGCGGCCGCAGTTGTGGATGTCGGCCATACCGGTGTTTGGGCAGCAGGTCACCATCCTGCATCTCCTGCGCGGCGAGGCGCCGCAGCCGCTGGGCATCGCCATTGGGGTAGTGGTGACCTTGCTGACGGCGGCGGGGGTTTTCTTGCTCACGCTGCGGCTTTACAAATCGGAGCAGGTGGCGATCGCGGGTTGATTGCGGCGACCCTCACCCCCGGCCCCTCTCCCACTGCGTGGGCGAGGGGAGC
>CAIQGU010000143.1 GCA_903871435.1 uncultured Burkholderiales bacterium
ATACCGTCGTGCTGGCTTTTGCTGAACCGCAGGAGGAAAGCGGCGCAGCACTTTGCTGGGAAGCCGATGCCTTGCTTGAGCGCGCTGGCCGCCTGGAGGCGCGCTACGGCCTGCCGGCCGTGGACTGGCTGCAGGGTTTGCGTTCGGCCGCGGCGCGGTCGATTGCGCTGGGCGCCGGCACCCGGCTCTGTGTATGAGATCAATGCGACCGGATCCTGCTGGCGCGCGGCCACAGTGCTATCGGCAGTTTGGTGGAACACTGCATGCCGCATTCGGGAAGCCCGGCCCGCTTGACAGAACGCATTCGCAAGCTACATTCGGAGGGCGGCGCTGTGACCGATTCCGCGCACCGACCGCCGGTACCCGAACATGACTTCCAGGCCGCCCACCATCGCTACCGCACCCACCCCGCTGCCCCAACTGTCGGCCCGCCAGTCCTCCGCTCTCATCCGCTCTGCGGCGCCCTTGTCGCGTGACCTTGTCGCCGCATCCTTCCCGCACCTGCTCGAAATCGTGCTGGACGGACTGGCCAGCCGCTGGGATTTCGATGTGGGCTCGCCGCTGGTCCAGCGCCTGCTGGTTACACGCAGCGATGCGCTGGCCGAAGCTTTCAAGGTTCAACTGGCCAAGCACCAGGATGCCGCGCTCGTGCGGCTGCTTGCGCCCCGCGGCAGCACCCTAAACGGCCGGGAACCCGCGCCGGAGCTGGATGCGGCGACGCTGGAGCTGGTCGTCGAGTCCGAAGACGGCGGCGAAGCGCTGGCGATGCAGGCGGCGCGGCGCATGCGCGGCCCCATCGAAGAGCAGCTGCGCGAACTCGATCTTGTCGTCGGCTATCTCGCCGGGCGCGAGCAGTTCCCCACCACGGATAATCCGTACGGCCCCCATGCTTACGTGCCGGCGCTGCTCGAGGCGGCCATCGGACTCGAACTGCATGCCGAGGCATGGGCCTTTTTCCTGAATGCTTTCGAGACCGATTTTGCGGCCGAGATCGGCCGCGTGTCGCGTTCCTTGCTGGACCACTTCCGCATGCACGGCATCGAGGCGCGTGCCATCCGCCGCGCCCGCAATGCCCGCCGGGTGGTGCCGCCACCCGCCATCGCGCAGGCCGCCAACGCTATGGCGCGTCCCGCTGGCTACGCGCCCGGCCAACTGACGCGTGCCGGTCCCGCAGCCCCGGCGCCGGCTGCCGTGGGTGTCCCCACCCCGGCCGTGGCGGGTCCCATCCTTGTTGCACCGCCGGGCGAGCCCGTTGTTCACGGTGCGGGCACCGCCGCAGCGCAGCCACCATCTGCTCCACTCGCGGCAGCGCTTGATGCGGCATCTGCTGCTGCATCCGCCGCTACGGCCGGCTCCCCACCCGCCGCAACCCTGGTCCAGGGGCGCGCCGATGCCCAGGTCATCCTCAATGAGCTGCTCACGCGCCTGCAAACTAACGCTGCCGGGGGCGTGCTGCCACCACTTACCAGCGCACCCGGTTCGGTTGCCCCCTCGCTGCTCGACGCGCTGGGCGAACTGCAGGCCCTGGGCATGCAGGGCATACATGGCGCCATGTTCGCCGGGACATCAGCCGGTTCCATCAACGCCTGGCGCGAGCATCTCATCGCCCAGTCACCGCGCACCGTCGACAAGCTCACCATCGAGATCGTGGGCATGATGTTCGATCATGTCCTGCGCGACCCGCAGGTGCCCTCCGAGATCAAGGCGCTGCTGTCGCGCTTGCAGTTTCCGGTGCTCAAGGCGGCGCTGCTCGATGCCGCGTTCTTCGCGTCGAGCGCCCATCCGGCCCGGCGCCTCATCGACCGCATTGCCGCCGCGGCGATCGGCTGGGAGCCCTACGGCGACGAGAACAAGCGTTTTCGCGCGGAGGTCGACCGGCTGGTCTGCGAGGTGATGGAAAAATTCGAGCGCGACATCGCGGTCTTCGAGCGCGTGCTCACGCAATTCGAGGGCTTTCTGGGCGACATCGCGCCGCGCGACAGCGATCCCATCGCGCGGGCCCGGCGGGCCCTGGAAGAAGCCGAAAAGCGCGAAGTGCTCACCATCAACACCACCATACAGGTTCGCACGGCCTTCGAAACCGTCGAGCTCGAACCCTATCTGCGCGACTTCCTGATGGGTCCCTGGGTGCAGGTACTGGTGCAGGCCAGCCTGCGCGATGACCAGACCAAAGGTTTCTCGCGGAGTTTTCGCGAGGCCAGCAAAACTTCATCGGGCTG
>CAIQGU010000144.1 GCA_903871435.1 uncultured Burkholderiales bacterium
CTGCGGCGCGCGGCAGTGTGAGCACGCCCGCCCGCGGGCGCGGCGCTCGGGCACCGGCGCCGGTGCCACCCAAGAGCCGGACCCGCACCGCCACCGGCGCATCGGCCACCGTGCTGCAGTTCGCAGCCGAGGGCGACAACCAGCAATTGGCCTACCTCACGGGCGCGCTGGACGGTAACGTCCGGCAGATCGAAAACGAGTACGCCGTGCAGATCCGACGCCGCGGCAACGTCTTTCGCATCGAGGGCGCTGCCGAGGCCGCGCGCAGCGCCCAGACGCTGCTGGCGCGGCTGCATGTGCAAGCCACACGGCCACTGTCGCTGGAGGACGTTCAGCTGCAGGTGTTCGAGCAAAAGCGCTTTGCGTCGCGCCGTGGCTCGGCTGCCGCCGACGCTGCCGTGGTGGCCTCCGTTGAAACCGGCAACCCGTCGCCACCCAGCCTTGCGCTGCGTACCCGGCGCCCCGAACTGCATGCCCGCACGCCGGTGCAGCAGCAGTACCTGGAGTCCATGCTGGGGCACGACATCAGCTTTGGCATCGGACCAGCGGGCACCGGCAAAACCTATCTGGCGGTGGCCTGCGCGGCCGATGCGCTGGAGCGCGATGCCGTTGAACGCATCGTGCTCACGCGCCCGGCGGTTGAAGCCGGCGAGCGCCTGGGATTTTTGCCGGGCGATCTGGCGCAAAAGGTCGATCCCTACCTGCGCCCGCTGTACGACGCCCTGTTCGATCTCATCGGTTTTGACAAGACACAAAAGCTGCTCGAGCGCCATGCCATCGAGATCGCGCCGCTGGCCTATATGCGGGGCCGCACGCTCAACCACGCGTTTGTCATTCTGGACGAAGCCCAGAACACGACGCCCGAACAGATGAAGATGTTTCTTACCCGTATCGGCTTCGGATCCAAGGCCGTCATCACGGGCGACGTCACGCAGACCGACCTGCCGCGCGGCAGCGCCAGCGGCCTGGTCGAGGCGCAGCACGTGCTGCGCGAGGTGCGCGGCATCGGCTTCACCTATTTCACCGCGGCCGATGTCGTGCGCCATCCGTTGGTGGCGCGTATTGTCGAAGCCTACGAGCGGGCCGACGCACAGGGAAGTACGGCGTCGGCGCTGCGCGCGCGGCGATAGGTGGTGGCGTGGGTAACGAGCTTTTGCGAGCACCCTCACCCCAGCCCTCTCCCGCAAGCGGGAGAGGGGGTATCCTGCTTCGATGGGTACCGCAATTTGAGAGTTACGCCACGCTCGAAACCTCACCCTCTCCCGCTTGCGGGAGAGGGTGGGGGTGAGGGTGCCCAATCTGACGCTATCCGTCGTCGCCGCGCACGAGCACGATGACCTCCCAGCACGCAGCACCCTGCGCCGCTGGGTCCTCGCTGCGCTTGAGCGCGACGCCGGGATAACTCTAGTCTTCGTGAACGCCCGCGCCGGGCGCAAGCTCAATCGCGAGTTTCGCGGGCGCGATTACGCTACCAATGTGTTGACCTTCACGTACGACACCGCAATGGCTCCGGAGGCGTTGCAGGCCCCCGGCGCCCGGGTAAAGCGGGGTGTTCCGTCACTGCCTATCCAAGCCGACATCGTCCTGTGCATGCCGGTGGTTCGCCGCGAAGCGCGGGAGCAGGGCAAGACGCTACGTGCACATCTGGCCCATCTGGTGATTCACGGCGTGCTGCACGCCCAGGGTCATGACCACGAGCGCGAGCGCGACGCCCGTCGCATGCAGGCGATGGAGACCCGCCTGCTGGCCGCGCTGCGCATTGCCGATCCGTACGCCGGCGAACCGTAGGGGCCGCCGGGTGCCACGCCCCATGGCACCCGTGGGTTACGGTGGGCCGTGTCGTTCAATCCCCATCCGCTGACTCGAACCGACATTTCCCCAAGTGACATTCAGCACCCTGACGCTCCCATAAAGCACTGTTGTAAAAGGAAATTTCAGCAGGTATTGCAAGCCCTCGGGCGCATTCGGCGTGCAATCGGGGGCGCATGAAAAGGGGCGTAACGGGGGCCCGGCAGCGGTGGATTCTTCAGCCAGATGCGACGGGCGGTACCCGGCAGTTGACGCGGGCCGCGCAAATATGACGCACGACGGCAATGACGGGCTCCCGAGGCTCCGGTATTCTCACCGTATCTTCACAGCCGGGCGC
>CAIQGU010000145.1 GCA_903871435.1 uncultured Burkholderiales bacterium
CACCCTCATCGACCTGTCCGCACGCCTGCACGACATCGGCAAGCTGCGCGTTCCGGATTCCATCCTCCTCAAGCCCGGCCGTTTCACGCCCGATGAGCGCGCCATCATGGAAGCGCATTGCCAGCACGGCTGGGAGCTCATCGGCGAAGGCGGGCTGGCCCAGCTCTTCGTCGCGCAGGAGATTGCCCTTAACCACCACGAGCGCTGGGACGGTACGGGTTACCCCAATGGCCGCGCCGGCAACATGATTCCGCTGGCGGCGCGCGTCACCGCCCTGGCGGACGTATTCGACGCCCTCACCCACCGCCGCTGCTACAAGGAAGCCTGGTCCATCGAGGACGCCTTGCGCGAAATCGCCCAATTGCGCGGCAAACACTTCGACCCGGAACTGACCGACCTTTTCCTCGAGCTGGTTCCCGAACTGCGGGCCCGCCATGGCGACCTCGATGCCTACCTGGGCGTGGAAGCGCGCAAGAACGACTTCATCGCTGACCGCGTCCGCGTGGCGCGCGAACTCAAGGCGGATCAAGAGACCTTCGATGCCCGGCGCTGATCCGCCGTCGTCCAGCGTGCTCGATCCGCTGGCGAATCTACAGGCCGATCCGCTGTCGATGCACGGCCGCCTGGCCAGCCTGGAGCCGGTACGCAGGCGCCGCAAAACGGGCGCCATCTTCGAGTCCATCACCCTCGGACGCCTGGAGTTCGTGCGGATGCCACCGGGCCGCGCGTCGTTCTGGTTCGGTTACCAGCGCATGCCCGACAGCAATTTCACTTTGCAGATCGTTTGCGAGGTACGGGACGACGACACCCCAGGCGTGGATCATGCGGCATCGGTCGTAACCTTGCGGCGCAACCAGGTGCGCGATGCAGCGGCCTGCCTGGCGTTGCTCAACGCCCGGCTGCGCGCGCTGGACATCGCACGCGTCGCAGCCGAAGACGATCTGGTTCTTACCTCCATCTATCTGCCGGCGCAGCCGCTATTGAACCCCCGCTACGACCTCGGTTACCGACTCCACCTGGAACCCGGGCTCGTCATCAGCGTGGCTTTCGCCTGCGGCACGCCCTTGTCGCTGCAGGTCAACCAGGACCCCTGAAAAGGCCTCAGGCGAGAAGTCCCAGCGCGGTGGCGAGCATGGCCAGCCCAGCATGCATTAACGAATCCCCGGCCACCAGGCCCGAGGCCACCGGCACGCGATAACGCTCGGCGCCGTCTTTGCCGGCAAAGGACCACAGCGCCGACAATACGGCCCCGATGGCTATCGACAGCGTGACGGTAAAGGGCACTGCCCACCCCAGCCCCATCCCCAGCGCCGACGGCAGGTAGGGCCGCCACCGCGGCAGCAGGCGCTCGAGCAAGGGCAACAGCACGCCGACAATGGCCCCGGCGATGACCCCATAAAGAATGCTCGGTGGCAACTGGCTCAGGCCTCCGGTCAGCACCCGCGCAGTGGCAACCCAGACCTGGGCACCCGGATTCGCGTATTTCTCCAGAGCAGCAAAGTTCGGTACCAGCAGGAACCACGCCGGAACACAGACCAGCGTGCCAACGAAAACGCCGGCAAACTGCGCCAGGAACTGCTGACGCGGATTGCCCCCCAGCAGGTAGCCGGATTTGAGGTCGGTAAGCAAATCGGCGGATGCGGCGGCGCTGTTGGCAGCAATGCCGGCCGAAACAATGTTGTGGTTCAGGCTGCCCTGCAGCCCCACGGCGCCGGGAGGCGAGATCAGGGCAAAGAGCAACTGCATGACCTTGCCCAAGGGTCCGGTGGGGCTGATGTCCGTCTCCCCGGTCGCCCGCGAGGCGACGAAGGACAGCAGGAAACTCAGTGCCACCGCGATTGCGCCGGCCCACCAGACCGTTCCAAAAGCGACGACCTGCAACGCCACCATGGCCAGTGCGATAGGCACCATTCCGGCAAGCATCCAGCTCCCGGGCACTTCAATGGCTGCTCGGGCCGGATCCACCGCACTGCTACCACCTCCGGAGCCCAGCCGCCGCAAGCTTGCGAACGAGCGCACGAAGGTCCGCCAATTGATGGCCAGACTGGTGAGGCTGGAAAACAGCATGAGCGACGAGCCCGTCCATAACGCCCAGCGCAGCGGGTGGTACAGCTCGCCGCCACCCACCAAGGGGATGGACGGCACGTAACCGGAGACGCCCGCTTGAGCCGCATCGATGCGCTGCAGCCAGGGCGCAACAAGCAGGAACAGGCCGAGGGCCGCCGCCAGCATGGACAGCGCGATTCTCAGCCCTACCAGCATGCCGATACCGATCACCGCCACGCCGGGCTCGAACCCGAAGGTCAGCTGCGGCTTGCCGGCCAGCTGGGCGAACCCGGCTTCCGGCAATTGTTCCGGCAGGTGGATGTCAAACAGATGGTCGCGCATCCAGGCAAAGAAGCGTCCCAATGCCGCGAACTGGTCTTCTGCCGTCGTCAGTACCGCAACCACCACCCCGACCGCCAGGCCTCCCACCATGGCGTAGGCCTGACGCAGCGCATTGCGGCCACCGCTATACAAGCTGCGCAACGTGACGGCCGCTGCGGTTCCGCTGGGAAAGGGCAGTTGTTCCTGATTGATGAGGAGGCGCTTCATGGGCACCGCCAGGAAGACGCCCATCGCCGCCGTGATAAACGTATACGCGGCAACAACCCACCACGGTTGCTGGCGGTGCTGCGGATCCATCATCATCAGCGCGCCAAAAACGATGGCCAACGAGGCGCCGGTGGAATACCCGGCCGACGAGGCCGTCGACTGCATGCAGTTCGTTTCCAGTATCGACAGATGGCCGATGCGGCCGCCCGATACGGCCCGCGCTGCATTCCAGCTGAAATAGGACAGCAGGCAGGCGGTGAGCGCCACGCCAAAACCCAGGCCGGATTTCAAGGTCACGTACAGGTTGGCGATGGCCAGGAGGCTGCCGATCAGACCGCCCGTCACCAGGGCACGAAGCGTCAGTTGCGGTACACGGTCGCCCATGTAGACCTGGCGGAACCAGTCGTCATCGCGTTCCTGCGCGTCTTGCGCGCTGTCGGTCGGCGCGGTTGACGACGGCAATGCGGTGGAATTCACGCGAGATTCTCCTGAATACGGCCCGCGCATTCTACGATTTGAGTCCGACAATGTTTACAGCAATCATCACGGCATTCGGCTGATCCGGATCCCGTTGCAGCGGCACAAGGCATGAATCCGTGTGGTTTATTGGCCGGGGGACCGCTGCAGGGTAAGCGATTGGAGGGCGCCGATCGGCCGCGGGGGCCGCAAACGCAGCCTCCCCGCCGGCGGCGGTACAATGACCCAGAATGGCGCTGTGGGTTCCAGCCATTCCGGCCGGCTGTACCCCTCCCCCAAGACACTATTTCCGCGGCCGCTGCTGCAGAGGATGTTTTCCGGCACACCATGAAGATTCTGCTGATAGATGATCACGAGCTGATTACCGACGCACTGGGCGCCCTGCTCATCGATGTCGACCCCGACGTCGAAGTGCAGACCGCGCACGATGCCGACGGTGCGTTGCTGCTGCTCGAGGCAAATCCTGACGCGGAGTTGATGCTGCTCGACCTGGGTCTGCCGGGCGCGGTGGGAACCTCGTTGCTCGAGGCCCTGGTGGAAAAAGACCCCGACCTGAAGATCCTCGTGCTGTCGGGAACGCAGGACCAGCGCAGTGTCATGCAGGTGCTGCAGATGGGAGCCGCGGGTTTTGTTCCCAAATCCATGGCCACCGATACCCTGGTTGCGGCGATCAAGTTCGTGCTGTCGGGCGGTGTCTACATTCCCAGCGACCTGCTCGACGATGCCAACCGCCTGGGGCCGCTGTCCGGTCCGCCCCAGCGTATCCACGACGTGCCCGCCGGCGCAACCCGAGTCTCGCTCACCGAGCGCCAGGAGCAGGTACTGCAACTGCTGGCCCGTGGCGCGCCCATCAAGGTCATCTGCCGCGAGCTCACCCTCTCCGAAGGCACGGTGAAGACCCACGTCACGGCAATCTACCGCGCGTTCAATGCCAGCAACCGCACTGAAGCGCTGCTGGCAGCCCGGCGCAACGGCTACGACATCAGCTGATAAGGTCGGCTGCATAAAGGCGCCACGCGCGGTCGCGGCAACGGCAGCTGCAGAGGCTGCCGCCGGCACAGCGGCTGCTGAGGCGGCTCCGTGGGAGCGCATTTAGCTGCCGTTCAGAATATGCGCTCTTCGCGGCCTTCCGCAACCTTTTGATGGCGGGCCAGAACCGCAGGGTCCATCGGTGTAATTCCCAGCGCTGTCAGGATGCGCGCGTTGAGCACTGCGGCTTCGGCGGGCTTGGTGAGAACAATGGGCTGCTCGACGCGGCTGGTTGCAATGAAGCTTGCCGCATCTGGATTCTGGCGCATGCGCTGCTGCATCTGATGCTGGAATTTCTCCATTACTTCCTCTTCGGCTACCGCGGTCAACATGATGACCGGGATGGGCAGGCCGATGAGCTCGCGGATACGAAACACGGCTTCGGCGCCGTCAACCGCGCCGTTGAGGTCCTGGTCGGCCAATATGAGATCGGCCCTTCGATCGCGCCCCAGGTGCTTGATCAGCGCACCGGTGAAACCCGTGGCGGAAATCACATCCGCCCCCCAGGAACGCAGCAGCTTGGCCAGGCTGTTGAGGATGGCTTCATTGTCTTCGAGAACCACGATGCGATGACCGGCAATGGGCTGTATGGCCGATTCCGCAATGAGTTGGACGTTGCTGCGCCGCGGCGGCCGCGCGTTTGATCGCGGTAGCGTTACGCGAAACATGGTGCCCGCGCCCGTGCGCGAATGCACGGTGAGGTCATGCCCCAGCACATTGCAGATACGGCGCACGATGGACAGTCCAAGACCGAACCCCTTGTTACCCGCGCCGGCGGGTTCGACTTTGGAGCTCTCGCCGCGGAAGAACTCGTCGAAGACGAGATTGATCTCCTGCTCGTGGATACCCGGCCCCGTATCCCAAACCTCGATGTTCACGTTGTTGCCGCGGCGTCGCGCCGCCAGAAGTATGCGGCCGCGGGGCGTATAGCGGATGGCATTGGCCATCAGGTTACGCAAGACGCGGGAAAGGAGAAACGCATCCGTGGTGACGACCAGCTGGGACGGGCGGATGCGCAAGTCCAGGCGTTTGGCGGCCGCCAGCGGGATGAATTCACGCTGTAGTACGAGGAAAAGATCCATCAAGGCGACAGGGCCCACCTGGGGTTGAATTGCGCCGGAATCGAGCCGTGAAATCTCGAGCAGTTCCTCGACCAGTTTGGAGAGGGTCTCGACGCCGCTGGAGAGGTTGCGCACCAGCGGCACCATGGGACCGCTGGCGCGTTTGCGCAGCAAGGAGCAATAAATGCCGATGGCTTGCAGCGGCTGGCGCAGATCATGGCTGGCACCCGCGAAGAACTGCGTCTTGGAACGCGTGGCCGCCTCCGCCGCCTTGCGGGCCGTCTCGGCCGCCTTGCGGGCTGCGTCGGCGATGCGTTTTTCCGCGAACAGTTCGCGCACCAGGATCTCATTGTGGATCGTGCTGCGCACCGTTTCGGCAATGGTGCGGCCGAAGTTGCGCCCGAAAAAAAGCGTGAATGCCAGCACGGCGAGGACTATGGCCGCGCCGGTGTAGTTGGCCGGATCATGCTGGGCGAGCATGCGCGCGACCAGCGGCAGCAAAACGAGTGGCAGGTAGAGGAACAAGGCTGGCCCGTAACTGGCGTACAAGGTCAGCGAGCCGAAAATCACGCCCAGGATGATCGCCAGGAACACCAACTGCTGTATGACGAGCTGGGCCGCGTAAAAATGGTAGCCGGCCGTTCCCCAGAGGACGCCAGCGGTCGCCGCCATCCAGAGCCAGCGGCTGGCCCAGCGGTTGGTCTGGGTGGCGGGCTCCAGTCCCGTCTGGAACGCGCGCGCCGAGCGCAGGCGCAGCAGGGATTCGAGCAGCAGCGCAATGAACCAGAAAATGAGCTCGTTCTGGTCGTGCGTGTTCCAGAAAACCGCCACCAGGGCCACGCCGCCAAAGATGCTCACCAGCACGGCCTGTGGCACCTGACGGATCAGGACCTCGAAGATGCCCGCGAGGATTTTTTCACGGCGCTGCTCCGGCGTCTGGTGATCCAGACCCAGCAAGGTGATCGGGCCGTCGCTCATTGGCCACTCATGGCAGGCAGGTGCACATACAGCAATGATAAGTGCGGTTGGCCGCGCGCCCGGGGGTATGGCATCCGGATTTCATGCACCCGGGAGTCTTGGGTGGCCGTGAAACTCCAGCCGGGCCCGGTCGCCACGAACGGCGAGGCGCGCCGCGGCGCCCACGGGCAAGGTCACCCGCCGGCTGCCATGGCCAAAAGGCAGGCCGCCAATCACGGGTACGCCGGACCGCGCGGCCAGTCCGGCTCGTATGGCCTCCATGCCAAAACCCTGGTCGTTGGACACCACCGGCACCGGCGCAAAATCGCCCAATAAAATGGCTTTTTGCCGGTCCAGCACTCCGGCGTGAGCCAGCTGCAACAGCAGGCGCTCGATGCGGTACCAGGGTTCGTTGACGTCCTCGAGGAACAGCAGGCCGCCACGCACCCGGGGGAAGTACGGGGTTCCCAGCAGGCTGCAGACCATGGCCAGGTTGCCGGTTTTCGCGCTGGGAGGAATCACCCGGCAGAACGCTTTGGAGTGCCTGGCGGCAGGCGCTGCGGGGGTCGCCGGAATTACTCTCCATCGCGGTTGAG
>CAIQGU010000146.1 GCA_903871435.1 uncultured Burkholderiales bacterium
CTCGGCGCGCTTCGCGCCCTCGGCCCATTGCGCGAACGCTTCGCTCCCGATCCGGACGTTACAGGTCACTAGGCGGCCTGCGCGACCTTGAACACGGAAACGGCCTCGGCCAGCCGGGCCGCTTCCGTCATCAGGCTGGTCGCTGCCGCCGCGCTCTGCTCCACCATGGCGGCATTTTGCTGGGTGGCCTGATCCATCTGTGTCACCGCCTGGCTGACATTGCCGATGCCCGCGGACTGCTCCTGCGCGGCGTCAGCGATCTGCCTGATCAGGTCCTGCACGTGCTTGACCTGCGCAACGATGGATTTCATGGATTCGCCGGCATCGGATACGAGCGCGCTGCCGGTGCCGATCTTTTCGACGCTTTCGTCGATGATCGTGCGGATCTCGCGCGAGGCCAGGGCGCTTCTTTGCGCCAGCTCGCGGACCTCGCCGGCCACAACCGCGAAGCCGCGCCCCTGCTCACCGGCGCGTGCCGCCTCGACAGCGGCATTGAGCGCGAGAATATTCGTCTGGAAAGCGATGCCGTCGATGACGTTGATGATCTCGGCCATGCGCTTGCTCGAAGCCGTGATCGTGCTCATCGTATCGATGACCCGCGCGACCACTTCGCCGCCGGCCATCGCCGCGTCATTGGCGGAGGTGGCCAGATGCGACGCCTGGCGCGCGTTTTCAGTGCTCAGCGCCAGATTGGTGGACAGCTGTTCCATCGAGGCGGCAGCCTGCTGCAGCGAGGCGGCCTGGCGTTCGGTACGGTTGGAAAGATCCTGGTTGCCGGCAGCTATCTCGCGCGATGCCGTTGCGATGGTGTCCGTGCTGTCGTGGACGTCCGTGATGAGATGGCCCAGGCGCTGGGACACGTCGCGAACCGCCGCCAGCACGCTGCCGTGCGCGCGCGGGTCGACCGTGATCTCGCGGCTGAAATCGGCCTCGGCAATCGTCTGCAATTCGGCGCACGCGTATTCCGGCTCGCCACCGAAACGGCGCCAGACGTCGGATATCAGCAGGTACGAACCGCTGGCCAGGGCGAGCACGACGACCAGGGCGCCGATCGCCGTGGCGATGACCGTATTGCGGACCCGCACCCTCGCGGAGTTGGCGCTGTTCACGAACGCCTGGCGGGTGTTCTCCTGTACGGACGACATCGTCGCGTCCATGTCCTTGCGTGCCTTCTGGAGGGCGCCGATCGAGGTACTGACATTGCCCTGGTCAAGGCCAAGCATGATGCGCGTCGTCGGGATCGCCAGCTTGAAATAGGCATCGAAGGCATCCGCCAACGCGGTTGCGTCCGACTCCTGACCCTTCGGTACGGCAACGCCCGCCAGGCCTTCGCGCCACTCCTTGCCCATTTTTTCAGCCTGGGTCAGATACTGGGGGTCCGTCAGCGCAATTGCCGTGTCGAGCCTGAACTCCACCTGCTCGAGTTTGCCGGCAAGGCGCGTGACCTGGTCCAGGAACGGATACTCGACATCGGCCAAGTCGGCGATTTCACCCTGCGCCTGTGATGACATGAAGCCAACCACGACCCCGACAAACAGGAAAATGCCGGCGGCGACCGCCGGCAATGCCCAG
>CAIQGU010000147.1 GCA_903871435.1 uncultured Burkholderiales bacterium
ACGGCGTCTTCAAGGTGTTGTTCATGTCAGTTCTTTCGCGCACGCACGGAGCCATCCGCGTTTTGCGGGTTGGGAAGGAAGATGTCGTTGCCGTTGGCGTCCTTGCCCGGAACAAGAAACTCCTGAACGCATTCGCCTTCGACAATCTCATAGTGCCGGTCGGGGTAGCGCCGGAACAGGCGCGTGGTCTTCCAGGTTGCGGCAAGCACCTTGGGCGCCGTGATCTCCAGCTCGTCGGCCATGACGTTGGGCTGCACCAGATGGATACGCTCGACGACGTGCATGTCGCCGTTGTTGGGGATACCCGCGGCCTCGCTGGTGGCGATGTACACCTGTGGTGCTATGCCGACGGTATCGACGATCAAGGTATCGCCGTCCCAATGGCCGATGGAGTGGCCATGCAGCGTGAGATCCGGGTCCTCCGGATGGGGGCGGCCGTCGAGGTAGATGCGCCGCATGCGGTTGCCGTCGACCTCGCCCAGCAGGGTTAAGCGCCCGGGCGTAACGAGAAGCTCAAAGGCATTGTGGGTAATGAGCATCCAGGTGGGCATGCCGTGCGGCAGGCAATGGTCCAGGACGAGAAAGGGACGGCCGGCTTCCTCATCGTCGACCATGCGCTGGAACTGCGGCTTGATTTTCGGCTTCCACGGTGGGATGTTCTGGGTTTCCTGACGGCGCTGATCCTTGACATCGGGCAACCAGACGCCGCTCAAATCCGGCGGCTGGGCGCCCGCGGCCGACGCAGCCCAACATCCAGCCAGCGCCAACAGCACGCGCAGGGGAGCGGAAAATCTGCTCAAGCATTGCATAACGCGCACTCCATACGAAGCACTGCCTAGCCCGGTGATGGGGCCTGTTCACTCTCAAACACGCGCGCTAGACGCACGAAGCCCGCAACGTCCACGGTCTCCCCCCGCACTCCCGGGTCCACCCCGGCCGCACGAATCTGGGCCTCCGTGAGCAAGCGCGCCAGGGCATTGCGCAGTGTCTTGCGCCGCTGGCCGAAAGCGGCAGTCACCACTTCGCCAAAAGCCTTGAGCGTGACAGCCGGCACCTGATCGGCGGGCAGCGGGATCATACGCACGATGCTGGACTGCACCTTGGGAACCGGGTGGAACGAGCCCGGCGCCACATTGAACAGCCGGTCGATGCGGTAGCGAAACTGCAGCATCACGGACAGGCGCCCGTAGTCCTTGCCACCGGGCGACGCGGCCATGCGCTCGACCACTTCCCGCTGCAGCATGAAATGCTGATCGCGCACCTGGCCCGCGATGGGCAGCAAGGCAAACAGCAAGGGCGTGGAGACGTTGTAGGGCAGGTTGCCAACGATGCGCAGGCCCGCGCCCAGGGACGCCGCGAGAGCAGGCCAGTCGAGCTCCAGCGCGTCGCCTTCGACCAGATTGAGTTGTGTTGGCGTATACCGCTCGCGCAGCCGGGCGGCAAGGTCGCGGTCGATCTCCACGGCCGTGATACTGCCGGCAGCGTCGATCAGATGTCCCGTGAGCGCGCCCAGGCCGGGGCCGATCTCCACCACGGGCTGGCCCGGCACGGGAGCGATCGCGTCAACGATACGGGCGACAACGTGCGTATCGTGCAGGAAGTTCTGACTGAAGCGCTTGCGCGCGCGATGGCCGTCGATTTCAAATCCCCGTCGGGTTGGGGCTGATGGCGTGGGCTGACGCCATCCCGGCAGGCGCCGGTTTCGCTGGCAATGAATGGGCGGCTGCCGCGGCAGCGCCAGCGCGGCGCGCCAGATCCACCGCCAGGTTCAGGGCCTCCATCATGCTGCCCGCGTCGGCCTGTGCCTTCCCGGCCAGGTCCAGCGCAGTGCCGTGATCTA
>CAIQGU010000148.1 GCA_903871435.1 uncultured Burkholderiales bacterium
CAGCCGCCGGTCTGTGGTGGTCGCTGCCGTTTTTCATCGTGGCCGTTTTCGTGCTGCAGTTTTTCCGCGACCCTCCGCGGGAGGTTCCTGCCGGGACCAACATCGTGCTGTCGCCGGCCGACGGCCGCATCGTCAAGGTCATTACCGTCCGGGATCCCTATACGGACCGCGATACCCTGCTGGTGAGCGTTTTCATGAACGTGTTCAATGTCCACAGCAACCGCGCACCGGTTGATGGCACGGTGGAGCGCATCGATTATCAGCCGGGCAGTTTCGTCAACGCCGACCTGGACAAGGCATCCACGGAGAACGAGCGCAACGCCATGGTGCTGCGCCTGGCGGGCGGCGAGCGCATCACCGTGGTACAGGTCGCGGGCCTCATTGCCCGGCGCATCCTCTGTTACGTGAAACCCGGCGATGTGTTGCGCAGCGGCCAGCGCTACGGGTTCATCCGTTTTGGATCTCGCGTGGACGTGTATCTTCCCTCCGACGCGCGGCCCCGCGTGGCGGTGGGGGATGTGGTGCATGCAACGACAACCGTGCTGGCGGAACTAGCGGCTGGGGCCAAGGGCGCACACTAAGGATCTCGCGGTGAGGGCAGCGCCCGCGACAATCTCGGCGAGGGATCAGATGGCAATACGCTTGCGACGACGCAAACTGCGCGGCCCAGGTGCTTCTGCGGCGGTGGACGATTACGTCACCAAGGGCGCGCGCATGACCGTGCGCCGGCGCGGCATTTACCTGCTCCCCAACCTCTTCACCACGGCGGCGCTCTTTTCCGGATTCTTCGCCATCGTCCAGGCGATGAACCAGAACTTCGAGTGGGCGGCCATCGCCATCTTCATTGCCATGGTGCTCGACGGCATGGACGGCCGCGTCGCCCGGCTGACCAACACGCAGAGCGCTTTTGGCGAGCAGTACGATTCCCTCTCCGACATGACGTCCTTTGGCGTTGCGCCGGCACTGGTGGTCTATGAATGGGTATTGCGCGACCTGGGCCGATGGGGCTGGGCTGGGGCCTTCGTCTATTGCGCGGGCGCAGCGCTGCGCCTGGCGCGCTTCAATGCCAACATCGGCGTAGTGGACAAGCGTTTCTTCCAGGGTCTGCCCAGCCCCGCCGCCGCCGCGCTGGTGGCCGGTTTTGTCTGGCTGGCCGTTGACAACCGTTTCCCGATCCGCGATGCCTGGCTGCCCTGGGCAACGTTCGCCATTACGGTTTATGCCGGCCTCACGATGGTCTCGAGCGCGCCGTTTTACAGCGGCAAGAGCTTCCACCTGGGGCGCAGCGTGCCCTTCTGGGTGATGGTGGTGATAGTGGTGGTAATTTTCTTTGTGTCATCGAACCCGCCGATCGTGCTTTTTGGACTTTTCTGCTGCTACGCCGCCTCCGGCTATCTCTATTGGGGATGGCAGGCCTGGCGTGGCGATGCCAATCCAGCACAGCCGGCCCGCCCCGTCGGCACCGAGCCGGATGCCGATTAAATCGGCAAAATTTTGCGCCGCGCGTACCTTGCTACCGGCCAAAATCACCGATATAGTCGGGTCATGAACGCCCCGGTTACCTTCCTGCCCGATCGCCGTGCCACCGCCCTCGGGCTGCTGGCACTAGCGCTGCTGCGCCCCGCGCGCAGCTAACCCCCTCCCCACAATTCAAGGTTTTTTCGGTGTCCGCTGAGTCACAGGCGGACCGGCTTATCCCTTTTGGGAGCACTCCATGGACCGCTTGATCATTTTCGATACCACCTTGCGCGACGGCGAACAAAGCCCGGGCGCCTCGATGACCCGTGACGAAAAATTGCGCATCGCCAAGCAACTGGAGCGACTGCGGGTCGATGTGATCGAGGCGGGATTCGCCGCGGCGAGCAATGGCGACTTCGAAGCCGTCAAGGCGATTGCCGGCGTCGTCAAGGATTCCACCGTGTGTTCGCTGTCGCGCGCCAACGACAAGGACATCGCGCGCGCCGCCGAAGCGCTGGCGCCGGCAGCCTCCAAGCGCATCCATACCTTCATCGCCACGTCGGCCCTGCACATGGAAAAGAAGTTGCGCATGAGCCCCGAGCAGGTCTATGAGCAGGCGCGTCTGGCCGTGCGCTTTGCCCGCAAGTTCACCGACGATATCGAGTTTTCCGCCGAGGACGGCAGCCGCTCTGACCTGGATTTTCTGTGCCGCGTCATCGAGGCGGTGATCGCCGAAGGCGCCACCACGATCAATATCCCCGATACGGTGGGATACGCGGTTCCGGAGCAATACGGCCAGTTGCTGCGCCAGCTGCGCGAACGCGTTCCCAATGCGCACCGCGCCGTCTGGTCCGTGCACTGCCATAACGACCTGGGCATGGCGGTCGCCAATTCGCTCTCCGGTGTGCAAAACGGCGTGCGCCAGATCGAATGCACCATCAACGGCCTGGGCGAGCGCGCGGGCAACACCGCGCTTGAAGAGGTCGTCATGGCATTGCG
>CAIQGU010000149.1 GCA_903871435.1 uncultured Burkholderiales bacterium
CAGTACCAGTTCATCTCCGGCAGCATCGTGCGCGAGATCGCGCTGCTGGGTGGCGACGTGAGCAAATTTGTATTCCCTTCCGTCGACGCCTGGCTCAAGGCCAAGATCAGTCAGATGCGGGTGCCCAACCAGACCAATTGACCGGACCCACCGGGAAGCCGCGGCGCAGCTTGCGCCCGTAGCGCTCCGCGCGGGCCGCGGGGTGCGCAATCCTGCCGATACCAGTTGGGTACACCGGCGCATACGCGGGTGCGGGCGCCCGGCAGCAAACGGAACGGAAAACAATGGCCCTGATCATCACCGACGAATGCATCAACTGCGATGTCTGCGAGCCGGTCTGCCCCAACGGCGCGATACGCGAGGGCGAGCGCATCTACGTCATCGACCCCGACCGCTGCACCGAATGCGTCGGGCATTTCAATGAGCCACAGTGCCAGGTGGTGTGCCCGGTGGCCTGTATTCCGCTGGATATCGCGCGGCCGGAAACGCGCGCGCAGTTGCTTGCCAAGTTCGAGCGTCTGCAGGCTGCCGCCGATCCGGCGTCCGCGTGAGCACCGTGCTGCCGGATCCGGCTGAAGACGCCACCGCAGCAGAACGCTTGGGAAAGCCCGTGCCGCAGCCCGTGGGACGCGCGGCGCCAAGCCGCATCGAGAGCATGGATGCGCTGCGCGGCCTGGCCTTGCTGGGCATCGTGCAAGTCAACATCCAGTCCTTCACCTGGGGCTCGGGCGAGCCGCTGGGCTACCTGGCGAACCCGCCGGGCACTGGGGAATCGATCCTGTATTTCATTCAGGCGGCTTTCATCGAGGGCAAGTTCTACCCCATCTTCGGATTCCTGTTCGGCGTCGGGATGGCGCTGCAGATGCGCAAGCTGCGCCGTCTGCACGCGCACGCCGTGGCCGCAGCGCAAGCTGCGTACCGCCGCCGCCTGCTCATCCTCCTGGCCATGGGTCTGGCGCACGGACTGCTGCTCTTCAGTGGCGATGTGCTGGCAGCCTATGCCGCTTGCGGCCTGATCTTCGTCGCCCTCGCGCCGCAACGGCTGGGTGACCTGCGGCGATTCACGGCGGCCGCGATGGCAGCCGCGGCGGCAGGCTTGCTGCTCCCCATGGCGATAGCCGCAACGATGGGCGCCAACCCGACTCCCCAGGAAATTCCGGCGGCAGCGACGCAGGCGCACGGGATCTACGTTTCCGCGGGCTACGCGGGGCAGCTGGGCCAGCGCGCTTCCGATGAACTCTGGCAACAGGTCAGCGTCATCCCGACCTTCTGGCCGCAGGTTCTGGCGCTGTTTGGATTGGGCGTGATCGCCGGCCGGCTCGGCTGGCTGCAGCATCCCGAACGCCACCGGTTGGTGTGGCGGCGCGCCTGGCAGATCGGCCTGGGGCTGGGCTTGCCGCTGTCCTTCGCGGGAGCCGCGATGAGCGTTGCACAGGCGCGCACGCTGCCCGGCGCCGACAGCGATTGGGGCGCCGTGGTGCTGGGACTCGGCAGCCTGCTGGCAGCTGCCTATGTTGCCGCTGCGGTACATGCCTTCAACCGGCCCTGGGGCACAGCGCTGCGGCGCTGGCTGGCGGCGCCAGGCCGGCTGTCGCTCACCAACTACGTTGCGCAGTCGGTCCTCATGGGGGCGCTGCTATCGGGCTGGGGGCTGGGCCTGGGCAACCAGCTGGGACGGATGCAACTAGTGGGCATGGCAGCGTTGATCTTCGTACTGCAGGTGATTGCCAGCCGCGCATTGCTGCGGCACTACCGGCAAGGGCCGCTCGAAGCGCTCTGGCGCCGCGCCACTTATGGCCGGCGCCTGGGCACCGGGAAAAACACCTAGCCGCCCTGCTACGGCGCCGGGCGCATGAAGCCCCGGCTCATTGCGGAGCCTCCGTGGGGTCCAGCTGCACGCGCACCCAGACGGACCCCGGAGTAATAGGTTCAGGTGTGGTGTTCAGGCTGGTGCGCGGATTGGACAGCTCCGTGTCGCCCAGCGAAATCCACTGCCCGACACGCCCCTGTACGATGACCTTGGCCGGAGCAGCGCCCGCGGCCGCGTAGGGCGCGGAAACCGTGCCCACCTGCAGCGGTGTCAGTTCGACGAGTACGGTGGATCCGGCGAGCGCGAAGCGCGCGGCAAAAGCCGACACGGCGGAAAAGGTCACCACCCCGGAAACCGATGGCGCAGAACCCGCGGCATTGGCGGAGCCGGTCGAGCCCGAGGCACTTGCGGCACCTGAAACGCCGCCTGCGCCGGCTGTCGCAGCCGGCTTGCCGCTTGCCTTGCCCGTGGCACCGCCCGGCACGGGCACATGGAACTGCAGCGATTGCACCGACGGCAGGTCAACGCGCACGCGCTCTCCTTCGGCGATGTGCAGGCGGCGAACCGAGTTGCCCGTGGACAGGGTGGTGGAGTTGTCGTCAGCGTTAGCCCGCTCATCGGTATCGCCAGCGCCGGTGGATACGCTGTAGGAACCGTCGGCGCCATGGCGGATGCCGCCGGCGCGTTGCGGTGGCGTGTCGCGCACCTCGAGGAGCAGGCGGCGGTGCGGCGGCGCATCGCCCGCGGCCGCCGGGACGAAGGCAGTCGCGGCCAGCGTCGTCAGGAGAACCAGGCAATTGCAGACACGGGTCATGAAGGAACGATACCAGCGGTCCGGCGTATTAGTACGGTAAAGCATCGCGGGGACTGCGCGACCGTCAACCGGCGGGACCCGGGGCTCTGCGCCCGG
>CAIQGU010000150.1 GCA_903871435.1 uncultured Burkholderiales bacterium
AAAACTGCCGACCCACCTTCCCCGGCCGCCGCGCCGGCAGCGGCAAGGTTAGGTACGCCCGTCATGCGACCCCGCGTCCTTGTTCGAGTTGGCTCGCGACCGCCACCATCAGGCGCCCGATGGCAGGATCGGCGCCGTCCGGGGCCGCGCGAAGATAGTCGAGTGCCGAGGCGGATCGGGCGAACTCGCCACGGCTCAGCAGCGACAGAGAGGCAAACTGTCCGAGGGCGCGCTCGGTGGTCAGGCCGGCGGCCCGTCCTTGTCGCTCATTGTCGTTCAACCACGCCAACAGCTCGAGCTCGTTCATTTGGGCGACGCGTTCCGGCGCGACTTCGCGCAGATACGCGGCCACGTCGCGTCGGGAACGCTGGGACATTGCATCGGCAAGGGCGCTCATCTGGGTGGCATCGAATTGCAGCCTGCTGCGCGTCGCCGCGGGCCAGTGATCGCGGTGTTTTGCCTGGGCAGCGCCTTTGGCGCCTTCGATGGCGATGGCCTGCGCGGACCCGAAAAAGCGTCGCAATTGTTGCGGCGTCATGATCGGTAGGGTCAGCTCGATGATGTTCGGGTCCCAGTGCCGAAAAATGACGGTTCGGGTGGTCTCCGAAAAAATGTCCGGCGGGTCTGTTGCGCCTTCCGGAGACTTGGGTATTTCAACCAGGTTGAGCGTGCGCAAGTGGCGAAAGAGCGCGGGTTCATCGGCTGCATCGTAACGCCAGAACACAGCGCGCTCGGTCATGCCGTCAATGCTGAGCAGGCGATCCAAGGCACGCCGATCGAGCTGCGCCAGTCTTGGCGCGGTGCGCACCACGGAGGCATTGTTACCGTATTCGAGATAGAGCGAGCGTGCCGGAATGCTGGCTTGTCGGAGCAGCTCGGGTAAGTTCGGGAATAGCGCTCCCTCCAGCACCACAAAAATGGGCGCCGGCCATTCAGCAAGCATCTCCGAAAGTGTCGGCACAGCCTCAGCTCAAGCCCATGAAGGGCGCCCCTGCTGCAGCCGCTTGCCGAGGACAGGGCGTCCCTGCAGGTGCCGCACCGACGGCCCCCAGGTCCCCGGTACCACCACCGGCGGACGCGGAGTCGCCAATCAATACGGTCGGGCAGCCAATGATGATCGCGCCCCCGTGGGAACACTGATCTCCCAGCCGGGCAGCCAAAAGGCCCCCGATCAATACCGTCGGCGACCCCTGGACAATCATGTCGGGTGGGCCGACACAGGTGGCCATAAAGGAGCAAGTTTGCCACCTAGGGGTAGTAGTCCCAGGCGCCCCGCAACGCGCGCAGTCCCGGACTCGAGCGCGGCGCGCAGCCAGTCAGTTCCTCGGCGATCTCCGAGAGACGCTCACGCAGGCTCGTGAGGCGTGGTGCGGCCAAGACGTGAGAGGCGTCGACCTGGATGCGAATGCCGCCGCCACTGCTACATCATGTGCACCGACAGGTCCTCGCGCTCTGCGTAGTCCTTGGTGGTCATGTCCTCCGCCTCGATTGCCGCCAGGTGCTTCGGCCAGAATTCCTCGACGCCACTCATCACTGCCACCCTCGTACCTGTTGATGGTGGCAGTCTCCGCCGATCACGCGGCAGCCGCGAGGCTGCGGTTCATGGATCGCTTCCGTATTGAGCAGGTCGAGGGTCAGCTCACTGACCCCTTCGAGCATCGCCATCAGCCGGCCTTCAAGCTGAGCCCAGAACACCTCCTGCTTTCCGTTCATTTGCGGTGAGTAGGGCAAGGTCGTCTGGTGAACGATGCCCAGGGCGTCCAAGCCAGACGTAAATTCCTCGGCTACCATGGCAGCACCGTTGTCGGTCATCAGAGACCTACGCAAGCCGCGCCGCTGCGGCGCTTGGCTGAAGCCGTGTACCAGACTATCGGCCGTTTCGTCGAGGTACCACTGCACGTGGCAGGCCAGTCGCGAGCGGTCCTCCAGGATCGCCAGCGCCATTGGCGCCACACGCGAGCCTGTGCGCCTGATGACCTGGCGCGAGCCGTGGTGGAAGTCGAGGTGGAATAGACCACCGACGAACTCGACTTCAAAGCTGCGCGTCTCGCGCGACTGGCGGTGAACTTCGGCGGCCACCTGGCCTGGCCGCAGTTTGCTGCGTGGCACCGCCCGGCGGAACAGGCCCTGTGCCGCGAGATACCGACGCACCGTGGTGTACGACGGCATGGCCACCTCCGGACCCACTGCGGCGGCGACGTTGTCGTAGTGGAGCTGGCAGGTCCAGCCCGGGTGCGCGTTGTACTGCGCAGTCAGCGCCTCGATCACGGCGGTGGTCATCACGCGCTCGAGATATCAGGCGCAAAACAGCCCGCGCCTGGGGAGTGCCGCAGGCAAGGCGCTACCTAGACAGACTTGAAGCAGACTGGGTGTCTTGATCGAATTGCTTGATGTGGGCCAGGTGAATCCCTCCGGGTTTGCCGGAGGCTCCATTCGTTGAGACCAAGGTGCCGTGCCAGGCGGCGGGATTGCTCGGTCTCGCCTGACGGCGATCCCTCGG
>CAIQGU010000151.1 GCA_903871435.1 uncultured Burkholderiales bacterium
CAGGCGAAGACACTCTTTCCCTACACGACGCTCTTCGATCTACTGCTGGCCTATCACACGGCAGTGGCCCGCGGCACCGACGTGGACAAGCCGCGGAACCTTGCGAAGTCGGTTACGGTGGAATGAGTTGAAATAGACAGGGGCCGAACCTTGCGGCGGCGGCCCCTGTCCGGCACTGCAACTGGCGGCAGGCCGCTCAGTGACCTATCTGCCGACTGACGGCGTTTTCCTGCTGATTGAGGGTTTTCTGCTCCTGCCTCGTGATGTGGCCGCCGTTTTGGCTCGCCATGGCACGCTCTTCCTGGCGGATCTGATGATCTTCCTTGTGCAGGCGGGCGGCCTTGGCCTTGCTCATCTCGCCTTCCTTCACTTCCTTATGGATGCGATCGTTCTGGTTCTCCAGGCGCTTGTTGACCTCTTCGCGGCGGGGGTGGTCCTTATCCCACTTCGTCTCGTCAGCGTGGGCGGCGCCGGTAAGACCGATGAGCAGGGCGCTGGCGCCCAGGATGAGGGCTTTGCGGGTGATGGCGATTGTCATGTTGTCTCTCCAGGATGCAGGTTGTTTGCGTTCACCGCGTTTCCCATTCGGGAAATTCACTGCGGGTAAGACATCAACGTGCATGCGCCGGGCGCGGCCGACAGCCAATTGCAACGACTTGTGTCGGGCAGTCGACTGGCCTTACTGGAACCACGCCGAAGGTTCGGCGTTTTGTAATCTGGCTATCAAGCCAGGGCGGGCAGCTTGAACTGCGCCACCCGCGTCGCCAGACCGTCCGCGTTCTCCTTGAGCGTTCCAGCGGCGGCCGCCGTCTGTTCGACCAGGGCGGCGTTCTGTTCTGTCATGCGCTCGAGTTGTTGCACGGCGGTGCCTATCATCTGGATGCCGGCAGTTTCCTCGCGCGAGGAAGTCGCGATGTCTTCGAGCAGTTCATTGATACGGCGGGCATTGTCAACCAGCTCGCGCATGGTTTCCCCCGCGCCCTGAACGACGGTCGTGCCATAGGTCACTTTCTCGACACTGCCCGTGATGAGCGTCTTGATCTCCTTGGCGGCATCCGCGCTGCGCCGCGCCAGATTGCGCACTTCGCTGGCAACCACGGCAAAGCCGCGGCCCTCTTCCCCGGCACGCGCCGCCTCGACGGCAGCATTGAGGGCAAGAATATTGGTCTGGAATGCAATTCCGTCGATGGTGCCGATGATCTCCCCGATCTTGCGCGAGGAGTCATGGATGTCCTGCATGGTGGCGACCACCTGGGAAATGACTTCGCCGCCGCGCGTTGCAGCCTTGGCGTTACTGGCGGCCACTTCGGATGCTTTCACGGTGTTGTCGGAGGAGTTCTGGACGGTGGCGGTGATCTGCTCCATCGAGGCGGCGCTTTCCTGCAGGCTGGACGCGGCAGCTTCCGTACGGGATGACAGGTCTATGGAGGCACCGGCGATTTCCCCGCTGGCGTCCACGAGTGAGGTCGATGCGGTACGCACCTCGGAGACGATTTCGCGCAGCGACCTTTGCATCTGGTCCAGCGACAACATCAGGCCGGCAACTTCATCCTTGCCCCAGGGGTGGGCCACGGTCGTGAGATCTCCAGAGGTCATGGCGGTCAGGTGCCGGCGCACCTCGTTCAGGCCGCCCCGCATTACGATGTAGAACGCGTAGAAAAGGTAGGTCGCCACTGCCATTGCGATGGCAAGAGTAACGAGGAGTATGGTGCGATCCCGTACGAATCCGTCCACGCGCCGTTGGATCAGATGGTCCAAGGCTGGCAAGGTCTGGGCGTAAACGGTGAAAAGGGCGCCAAGGGCATCGTCCCCGTCGCTCCACAGGGCTGCCGGGTCGGCGGGCTGGTTGTCCAGCAAGGAGGCCACTGCCTTCTTCTGATAGGCCTCGATCACTTCCAGGGGAGCCAGGTTGACGCTGACATCCGGCTCGGCCGCCAAAGCCCGGGCAATGTCATCGCGCGCGATGGTCACATGTTCGCTGACGCCCGCGTCCCATCCGGCAATCAACCGTTCGGCTGCGCGGTCGGCACCGCCCTTGCCCTCCAGGTAGACCGCCCACGCGCGCAGCTGGCCGAGGTTCTCCGCTATCGTGGAAATTTCACCCGTGATGACCAATTGGAGGTAGTAGCTGCCGGCGTCGGGGTCCAGGGCAAGATTCGATTTGTCCTGGATGTTCGTTTCCATTTCAAGGGCCGCCTTGCACAAGGGCCCCAGCGTCGTTCTGCCCTGGGTGTCGAACAAGCTGGGCGCTGCAATGGTCGTCTTGTACTGTCCGCGCAGCTTGTCGAAATCCGGTCGCAGTCCCAAGGGGTCACCCGAATCGCTCAGGTACCGGTCGAAATCCGCAAACGCCTTTTCCAGGGCAGTGGCCCCCTTGCTGACGGTGATTCCCGCATGTTCGTGGGACTTGTTGGCGCGCGCGGCATTGCGCACCTCGATCATGCCCTGAATGATAGGAACGTAATTGCGGATGGCGACCACGCCTTGCATTTCGGCAACCGCAAAGTCCTGGTTTTCCAGTTGCGGGCGCAGGTAGAACGTAAAGACCAGCGCCAGTGGAATGAGAAAGACGATGGAGATCAATGCCGCCTTGGGCGCAAAGCTGAGGGCGCGGAAGAGCCGCACCCCGGGTGCCATTGCGCCATGGTGGGCAAAGAACCCCCCGCTTGCGCGCGCCTGACGTGCGTGATGCGCGTGCAGATCCTGCGCTCGCGCGTTGTTTTTCGTGCTGGTCTGCGACATTGCGTTGCCCCTGAGCAGATACCGTGTCTCAAGTAAAAAGCAGGACTGTCTTTGTCCTTGACGAGATTGATTATTCGGCATCCGCGCGATTCCAGACCTCCAATCTGGGGCATTAATTCGGTGGATTTCTTCCGATATCGCGCATAAATCATCGGTGGACTGGCTCTCGCGACAAGAGACTTAAGGTGATTTAACAAATGGCGATCGGACGTGAAGACACGGGGGCGCCACGCTACGATGCGGCCGACCGTGGGGAATGAGACCGTTACGCACCAGGCTGCAGATGACACAAAAATTCAGGTTCGAAGCCGGGGAAAATTCCCAGGCCAAAGCGGTGGTTGAAAAGGGGCTTGAAGATTTCAACGCCCAGTTGATAGGCCAGCGCTACTACACAAAATTTGAGGTTTACGCCCGGAACGAATCAAACGCCGTCGTGGCCGGTGCGTTCGGCCAGTCCGGGATGGACTGGCTCTATATCGATTACCTGTGGGTCGAACCCTCGCACCGCGGTTCCGGACTGGGAGCGCGCTTGCTGGCCCTGGCCCAGGACGAAGCGCGGGCGCGGCAGTGCGTGGGGGTCTTTCTCTACACGTATTCGTTCCAGGCCTTGGATTTTTACCGGAAGCAGGGCTTCAGCGTGATGGGAGCGCTCGATAACTGCCCCGCCGGTCATCAGCGCATCTATCTGTCCAAGCCCGTGGTTTCACACGAAGCTTGATGGCAGCTGGACGGGCGCGCAAAGTCCCCCTCCATCCAACGAGAGCCGGAAAAATATTTCTCGCGTTTTAACCCCGTTTTGATGCCGCCTCCGTTTCTAGCTTGTGTGCCCACACAATTTTGGAGGAATTCCATGAACCGCTTTACACCCCTGCTGGCGTTCGCGCTGGCTGCCTGCCTGCCCGTGCAATTTTCCAATGCCAATGGCGGCATGTCCTCGGCGAGCAGCCCCGGCTTGGCCGACATCCAGGTGATAGATCGAGCCAATGGACAGGCCTTGCCCATCTACCGGCACAACGGCGAGCTGTGGGTGGCCGGCATTCCGGGCCACAGCTATGCGGTGCGCCTGCACAACGATGCGCCGGGACGGATACTTACCGTGGTGTCGGTCGATGGGGTGAACGCTGTCACGGGCGAATCCGCAGCCTGGAACCAGAGGGGTTATGTACTCTCGTACTCGGGCAGCTACGATGTATCGGGCTGGCGAAAGACTCAGGAAAAAGTCGCCGATTTCGTCTTCACGTCTCTGGAAGATTCCTATGCGGCCACGACCGGGCGGCCGCACGATGTGGGCGTGATCGGCGTCGCGGTATTCCGGGAGAAGATCCCGGAGCCGCCGGTAGCGCTTACGCTCAGCACGCCACCGGCTCGGGACGAATCGGCGGGTGCGGCTCCTGCCGCATCGGCCCCAGCCTCCCCCGTCCCCGCGCCCTCCAGTGAAATCCAGCGCTCGCTCAAACAGCAAACGCCGCTTGCGCAAGCCCTGTCCTCCGCCAATCAGTCGCTGTCGCGCCTAGGTACGGGTCATGGGCCGAGCGAATACTCCTATGTCGGGACCACGAGCTTTGAACGCGCGCATGCCGAGCCGGACTTTCTCGTTTCCATACGCTATGACCGACCCGAGACGCTGGTCGCGATGGGGGTCATCCCGGGAACTGCGCACCCGCGGGCGTTTCCGGATTCGGCGGCGCTGGGGTTTGTTCCCGATCCGCCCACCCGGCGCTAGGACCGTGCTTGGGTTGGCACGGTTTGAATGGGGCGGGGGTGGGATCGCATAATGCGCGTATGCGCTCGCCCCCGCCATCGCCCTCGCACGTTGCCGAGACACGCTCCGGGCCGCTTACGGGCGAAGAACGAGCGGACGAGGATCTCCTGCTGGCCTTCGGGCGGGGTAACGCTGCAGCATTCGAGAGCCTCTACGCGCGGCACGAGCGCCCGGTGTACCGTTTCCTGTTGCGGTCGGTCGCTATTCCCGCCCTGGCAGAAGACCTCCTGCAGGAGACCTGGCTCGCGGTGGCCCGCGGTGCCAGCACGTATCATCCATCGGCAAAATTCACGACCTTGCTCTATCGCATTGCACGGACACGCCTCATCGATCACTGGCGCGCGCGTGACCCGGCCATGCTGCAGGGCTTGGGTGAGGATGCGGCACACGACTTTGATGAACTCGCTGCGGATGTAAGCTACCAGCCTGAGCAGGCCGCGCTGGATCGGGCCAGGGCCCGGGCCTTCGTGCTGGCCGTGGAGGCGCTCCCGCCTGCGCAGCGCGAGGTGTTTGTGCTTCACGCCGATGCGGGGCTGTCCATTTCGGACATCGCCGAGATCACGGGCGTGCCCCCCGAGAGCGCCAAGAGCCGTTTTCGGTATGCATGCGCAAAGCTCAGGGACAGCATGGCTCAATGGCGGAACCCATGACGACGCAAGCCTCCGACCCCGTCGATCCGGCCGTGCAAAGCCTGCGCGCTGCAAACGCAGTGCTGGACGAGCGTCCCCGCCCCGCTGTGCGCCATGCGATATTGCGCGCGGCTGCGAACGCAACCGCGCCCTCAGCATCGATAACCGCCCCGCGCAAGGTCGGTCGCCGCATGGGTTTTGTCTGGTCGCCCTCCTTTGCCGGACTGGTCACGGCGGGCGTTGCCCTGTTTGCTGTCGCCGTGCTGCTGAACAGCTGGCGCGCGGGTCCACAGGACAGGCAGATAGAGTTGGCGCAAACCGACAGCCCAGCGGCCGGAGCTTCGCCGTCGCAGACACAAGCCCGCGCCTCCGCGCCGGACGCGGAAAGTGCACGCCCCAAAGAAGCACGGGGGGCTACGTCGGAAACACCAAAGGCGAGCGTGGCTGCGTCGGAAACAGCAAGGGCGAACGTAGCTGCGTCGGAAACACCAAGGGTCAGCATGACCGCGGCGCCCCCCTCCTTGGCAGCCACACCTGCGCCTGAATTGCCGGCACCTGCCGCCCCACCCGCGGCAATGCCTCCTGCGGTCCAGGTACCGTTTGCACGGCAACGCTCGCTTGCAGCGACATCGATCGCGCAACGCGACGAAGCCGGGCCGTCGGTAAGCGAAACAGCCTTGGCAAAGACCGTGGCCGCGCCCTCCTATCGCGCAAGTGTCAGGACCTGGATTGACCGGTTGATAGAGCTGCGCCGCGCGCATCGGGATCGCGAGGCCGACGAGGAACTGGCGTTGTTTCGCGCGGCCAACCCGAACGCGCCGGTTCCTGAAGATGCGCAGGGCGGCAAGGTGAAGGGCCCTTGACGATCATTCACGGCGTGGCGGGGGAAATCCTGCCGCGGCTGTGAAGCACCACGCGTACGGAGGCTCACGGTCCTCCTGCCGGACCGCATGAGTACTGGTCCGGCTGCGCCGCGTCATGCCGCCGGGGGTTTATCCGGCTGGGCGATCTTGTCCTGCGTGCGGGTGTCGAAGTCGCTGGCGTCGTGGCGCTCGTGGAGCTGCTCCGATGCATCACCAAACGTGCGGTTGACCATGCGGCCACGCTTGACAGCGGGCCTGGCAAATATGGCGTCGGCCCAGCGCTGCACGTTAGGATATTCCTGCACGCTCAGGAATTCCGCCGCGCCATAGAGCCAGCCCTTGACGAGGGCACCGTACCAGGGGAACACGGCGATATCGGCGACCGTGTAGTCGTCTCCGGCAAGAAACGGGCTCCGGGCGAGGCGCCGTTCCAGCACATCGAGCTGACGCTTCGTCTCCATGGCGAAGCGGTCGATGGCGTATTCGAACTTGGCGGGGGCGTAGGCATAAAAGTGACCGAAGCCGCCGCCCAGGTAGGGCGCACTGCCCATCTGCCAGAACAGCCAGTTCAGCGTTTCGGTCCGGGAGGCGATGTCGCTTGGCAAAAAAGCAGCGAATTTTTCGGCGAGATAAAGCAGGATGGCGCCCGACTCGAAAACGCGGATCGGTACGGGCACGCTGCGGTCGAGCAACGCCGGGATCTTGGAATTGGGGTTGATCTCAACGAAGCCCGAGCCGAACTGGTCGCCATTGCTGATGCTGATGAGCCATGCATCGTATTCGGCGCCCACGTGGCCCAGCGCCAGCAACTCTTCCAGCAGTATGGTGACCTTGACGCCATTGGGCGTGCCCATGGAATAGAGCTGCAGCGGATGCCGGCCCACGGGCAGTTCTTTCTCATGCGTGGGGCCGGCAATGGGCCGGTTGATGCTGGCAAACGTTCCGCCGTTGGGTTTTACCCAGGTCCAGACCTTGGGCGGCGTGTAGTCGGGCCCTTGGGCCATGTTGGTCTCCCTGACGTTATTGCGCTTGTTGCGTTCAGTCACTCAGTCCATGCCACGGCGACAACCGGCGCTGTACCGCGCGCAGCACAAGCTCAACGGAAAATGCGATGGCGGCGATCACGAGGATGCCGGCGATGACGACATCGGTTGCCAGGAACTGGGATGCCGACTGGACCATGAATCCCAGGCCCTGCGTGGCCGCCACCAGTTCCGCCGCAACCAGGGTCGACCAGCCGGCGCCCAGGCCGATACGCAGCCCCGTGAGGATATCCGGAAGCGCGCCCGGCAGCACGACGTGACGCAGAAGCTGCCAGCGCGTGGCGCCGAGCGACTGCGCGGCCCGAATTCGGTCGCTGCCGGCGTTACCGGTGCCGTGCGCTGTCGAGACCACGATGGGCGCGAGTATGGCGAGAAAGATCACGAGGACCTTCGAGGTTTCGCCAATGCCGAACCAGATGACGATGAGCGGCAGGTAGGCCAGTGGAGGAATAGGGCGATAGATTTCGATCAAGGGGTCGAGCAGCCCGCGCACGGTGCGGTTCGTTCCCATCAGCAGCCCGATGGGGATGCCCACGGCGGCGGCGGCGGCGGCGGCAAGCAGGATGCGCGTGACACTGGCCTTGGCGTGTTCCAGCAGCGTTGCGTCCATGTAGCCGACGGTAGATGCCTTGATGAGCTGGCGCACCACATCACCCGGAGAGGGCAGGAACAGCGGCGCTATCCAGCCGGCGGCTGTCACGCCCCACCACCCGCCCAGGATCAGCGACAGGCTGACAAGGGCCAGTCCGCCCCGGCCTTTCCAGAAAGCAACCGTGAGAGCGCCGGCGCGAGGAGCAAGGCCCTGTGGTGGTGTCTCGGGCGCATCGCCCGGCAAGGCCGGATCGGCCACATCCAGGGACTCCAGGGACTTCGCGGCGCCGCTCATGCCGGCGTGTCCGCGGCGGGTGCCGGTGCGCGCAATATGCCCTCGAGGAGGCGTTCGCGCATGGCTATAAATGCGGGGTCCTTCTTGATGGAGCGCGTGGGTTCGCCGGCCCGGTAGCGGGCGCCAAAATCGGGGCGCACACGCTCGGTGATGCGGCCGGGCGCCGGCGACATCAACAGAACCTCGGTCGCGAGGAACAAGGCTTCTTCAACGTCGTGCGTGATGAGGAAGGCGCCACGTCCGGCCTGACGCCAGACATCCAGCAGCAGCTCCTGCATCTGCTCGCGCGTAAAGGGATCCAGCGCGGAGAACGGCTCGTCGAGGAGGATGACACGCGATGCGCTGGCCAAGGCGCGCGCCAGCCCGACGCGCTGACGCATGCCGCCCGATAACTCCCAGATGCGCCGGCGCCCCCACCCGGCGAGGCCGACCAGCGCAATCATGTGGGCGGCAACGGCGTCCTGCTCTTGCGGCGCTGCGCCCTGGAGCTTGAGACCGAAGACGATGTTTTCGGCAACGTCGAGCCAGGGGAGCAGTGCGTTACTCTGGAACACCACCGCCCGGTCGGCACCGGGTCCGCGGACCGGCACATTGCCCAGCGTGACGCTGCCCTGGCTGGGCACGATGAACCCAGCCAGCACGTTGAGCAGCGTGGTCTTGCCGCAACCGGACGGGCCGAGGGCCACGACAAGATCTTGCGGACCAATGTCGACGCGCACCGCTGCAAGTGCGGCGCGGGTCTGACCGGGGTAGTAGACACTGATGTCGCGCGCCGTCAGCGTGGGGCCCGGACCGAGCGCCGTCGCGGTTGATATTTCTGCAGCCGGGGCTGCGCCGTGGGCACCATGCGATGCGGTCACTGCCGCCCCTACTTCGCGCCTGCCGTGACGAATTCGGCAGTGACGCAGTCACCATAGTCGGGCAGCACGGTGTCGATCTTGCCTTGCGCTTTGAGAAAATTTGCCGTGTTGGCCAGCACCTGCGCGAGCGGCTGCCGGAGGACTTTGGCCTGCTCGGCGAGCGGAAGATACCGATTACCCAGCAGCATGGTCCTGGCAACTTCGGGCGAGGAGCCTGTCACCTTGGAAATGCTGGCGAGATTGTCGAAATTGGAGGCGTAGGTGTTGGGGTTGGCATTGAAGCTGTCGATGGCGTGCCCCACCGTGCGGGCGAAGCTTGCGACAAATTCGGGATGGGCCAGGGCGAAATCCTTGCGCACGACCCAGACATCGAAAGTTGGCGCGCCCCATTGCGCCAGTTGCTCGGACGTGGCGAGAACATTGCCGTCCGGCTCGATGCGGCCCAGCGCCGGCTCCCACACGTAAGCACCGTCGATGTCGCCCCGCCGCCACGCGGCGACGATCTCGCTGGGCCGCAAGTTGACAATCTTGACGGACGCCGGCGCGATGTTCCAGTGCGCCAGCGCATTGAGCAGGCTGTAATGCGCGGTGGAAACGTAGGGCACCGCTATCTTGTGGCCAGCCAGCTGGTCGGGGCCGGCAATGCCCGCGGCCTTGCGCACGACCAGGGCTTCCGACGTGCCCAATTGCGAAGCGATGACGAAAGCGCGAATCGGCAGGCCGCGGCTGCAGGCGGCCGCCAGAGGGCTGGAGCCCATGCTGCCGATCGGCACGTCGCCAGAGGCAATAGCAGCGATGACATCGGCGCCACTTTCAAACTTGCGCCAGTTCAGCTGAACGCCGGTGGCAGCCTCGAACGCGCCCTTTTGCTGCGGCACCTTGGCGGGGTCTACGCTGGTCACGAATCCGATGGTTACGGGATCAGCGGCCATTGCCGCAGCCGGCAATAACGCGACAACCGCGATGGCAAGCACTGCAGTGGCTAGAAGGGGGGCGTAGCTTCGAATGGACATGGCGACTCAGACAAACGGCAAACGACAAACGGCAAACGGCAAACGAGATAGACGCGCCCTTCCAACCACGCTAACACGATAAACGATAAAGCTAAGGCATTTGTTGCGCGCGGCCGTCTTTATTGCGGCAATTTCCGGTCGCTATCGCCGGCCAGGATTTCCCGACGCCCGTTACCGGCTGACGCTGCGCGACTGCCTGCGCATGTCTTCGGAGCGAATGCCGGCAACCACCACCGGCTTTTTCATCGCATCGCGCCGGAAGGGCTCGCCCAGTTCCTGGTTCAGCAGCACCTCGATAAACGTCGTGATGCCTTCGGCCTGTGCGGCGCAGGCGCGTCCCAGGGCGACGCCCAATTCCTGCGGTGTGCGCACGGCCAACCCGCGATGCCCGCAGGCCTCCGCGACACGGGCATAGCTCAGGTTGGGGTCGAGTTCCGTGCCGATGAAACGGCTGTCGTACCAGAGGATGGCATTGCGCTTCTCCGCTCCCCACTGGTAGTTGCGGAAAATGACCATCGTGATGGCCGGCCAGTCGCCGCGGCCGATGGACGTCATCTCGTTCATCGAGATTCCGAAGGCGCCATCGCCCGCAAATCCCACCACTGGTGTGTCGGGATTGCCGATCTTGGCGCCGATGATCGAGGGGAAACCGTATCCGCAAGGCCCAAACAGGCCTGGGGCCAGATATTTGCGCCCCTTGGAAAAAGCCGGATACGCATTACCGATGGCGCAGTTGTTGCCGATGTCGCTCGAGATGATGGCATCTTCGGGTAGCGCCGCCACGATGGCTCGCCATGCTTCGCGCGGCGCCATGCGCTCGGGCTCGCGGCTGCGGCACTGGGCATTCCACGTCGTGCCGACGTCGTCCTCTTCGTGATCCAGGGTGGCCAGCGTGCTGGCCCAGGCGTGCTTGGCCCGGCTGATGCGCTCCTTGCGCGTAGCGCGATCGGCGTCCCCGGCGCCCGCCGGGAGCAGTTCCAGGATGCGCGCGGCCACGGCCTTGGCATCCCCGCAAATGGCCACGGAGACGGGTTTGCTCACGCCGATGCGATCGGCGTTGATATCCACCTGGATGACGGCGGCAGATCGCGGCCAGTAATCGAGCCCGTAGCAGGGCAAGGTGGAAAACGGGTTCAGGCGCGTGCCTAGTGCGAGCACGACGTCCGCCTGCGAAATGAGCTCCATGGCCGCGCGCGATCCGTTGTAGCCCAGAGGCCCGACCGCGAGTGGATGGTTGCCCGGGAAGGAATCGTTGTGCTGGTAGCTGCTGCATACCGCGGCATCAAGGCGTTCGGCCAATGCGCGGCATGGGCCTATAGCGTCTCCCAGCACCACGCCGGCGCCGGACAGGATGACGGGAAACCGTGCCTGGGACAGCAGGCGCGCGGCTTCGGCGATGGCGCGCTCGCCACCGGTGGGGCTTTCGAGCTCGATGACGCTGGGCAGCGGGACGTCGATCTCCACCGTCCAGAAGTCGCGGGGTAGGTTGATCTGCGCGGGCGCCGACAGGCGTTTGGCCTTGGTGATCACCCGGTTGAGCACCTCCGGGATACGGCTCGGGTCGCGAACCTCTTCCTGGTAGGCGACGACATCGCGAAACAGATTCATCTGCTCCATTTCCTGGAAGCCCCCATGGCCGATGGTCTTGTTCGCCGCCTGCGGCGTGACGAGCAGCATCGGCGTGTGGTTCCAGTACGCGGTTTTTATCGCCGTAACGAAGCCGGTAATGCCGGGGCCGTTTTGCGCGATGGCCATGGCGATATTGCCGGTCGAGCGCGTATAGCCGTCGCAGATCAGGCCGCCGTTGGTTTCGTGGGCAACGTCCCAGAAGCGGATGCCCGCGCGCGGAAAGAGATCCGAAATCGGCATGAAGGCGGAGCCGATGATGCCAAAGGCATGCTCAATTCCGTGCAACTGAAGCACTTTTACAAAGGCTTCTTCGGTGGTCATCTTCACGCGGGGTCTCCCGTCGATTCCGTGGCGCGGATTATCCCGGAAAACGTCGCGTGCCACGCCCGCTTCCGGGCCGCTGTCGGTTTGCTCTCGGTCCGCTGTTGCCCCGCTGTAGCTGTTTTTCCGCGGTGTCTCCGCCGTATCGCCGCCGTCTCGCCGCGGTATCGCCCATTTCTGTGCGCCGTGTGGCTGCCGGCTCGCATGTGACAGGTAAAATGCGGCAAAAGCTGTGGGGTCTACCCGCGTTTACATGGAACACCTAGCATCGATTTTCGTCCTGGTTTCGGGGCTCGCCCATGCGATCGTCAACGCCATCTTCAAGGCGGGGCAGGACAAGCTCGCCAGCCGCGCACTGATTGAAGCCTTCAGCGGGTTGCTGGCGCTGCCGCTGGCCTTGTTGGTTCCCCTGCCCGGCCTCGCCTGGAACTGGCTGCTGCTGTCGTTTGCGATACACGTCGTCTACCTTTTCAGCCTGATCAAGGCCTTCGAGCTCTCGGACATGTCCGTGGCCTACCCGATTTCACGCGGCTTGGCCCCGGCGATCGCGGCAGTTTGTGCCGTCACCGTTTTCGGGGAAGCCATCAACGCCGCAACAGTCCTGGGGATTGCGTTTGTCAGCGGCGGAGTGGTGGCCATAGGTTTCAGCCAACGGGTAAACCGGGCCGCCTTGCTGTGGGCCCTGCTGACGGCCACCTGCGTTGCCGGCTATACCGTGGTCGACGCCCAGGGCGTGCGCGCGGCGCCCAGCGCAGCGAGCTACATCGTATGGATCTTCATCCTGGTCGCTGGCGGTGTTGCCGGCGTGTTCGCGCTCTGGCGGGGTAAGATTTTTCTGCTGACAGCCGCGCAGCAATGGCGCCCCGGGCTGACCGCCGGCGCCCTGTCCCTGTTCGGCTACGGCCTCGCCTTGCTCGCCTTTCGCATCGGCGCAACACCCCGGCTCGCGTCGCTGCGCGAGACCTCCATCCTGTTTGGAACCGCCATCGCCGTGATCTTCCTGAAGGAGCGCCTCTCACGATTGCGGGGGGCCGGGGTGGCGGCAATTGCGGCGGGCGCCATCGTTCTGGTTGCCGCGGCACGCTAGTCGATGGCAAGCTAGGGGCCGTGCAGGTCAGCCCGAGACTTGGCAAAGGATAAGAAATGATCGCCACCGACCGGTCCGGGCAGCAGGCCACGGATCCCAGCGCACGCCCGCACGGCTCGCTCGAATCACACGAGGACGGCTACGAGAAGTCGCTCAAACCGCGGCAGATCCAGATGATCGCCATCGGCGGAGCCATCGGCACCGGGCTCTTCCTGGGCGCTGGCGCGCGCCTGCAAATGGCTGGGCCTGCGCTGGCCATCGTCTACCTCGTATGCGGCGCGTTCTCCTTCCTCATCCTGCGCGCCTTGGGCGAGCTGGCAATGTACCGGCCGGCCTCGGGGAGCTTTGTCTCCTACGCGCGCGAATTCCTGGGCGAGAAGGCTGCCTTCGCCGCTGGCTGGATGTTCTATCTGAACTGGGCCATGACCGGCATCGTCGACATCACCGCCGTGGCGCTTTACATGCACTACTGGGGCACTTTTGCCGGGGTGCCACAGTGGCTGTTCGCCACGGGTGCGCTGGTGTTCGTGGGTGGCATGAACCTGCTGGCCGTGCGCTGGTTCGGCGAAATGGAGTTCTGGTTTTCGCTGATCAAGGTGCTGGCGCTGGTGCTCTTCCTGATCGTGGGCAGCGCCATCCTTTTCCTCGGCCGCGATCTGGCTGGGGTAACGCCGGGCCTGCATCTGGTTGCCGAGAATGGCGGCATTTTTCCGCACGGCCTGCTGCCGGCGGTCATCATCGTGCAGGGCGTGGTCTTTGCCTATGCGGGGATAGAGCTGATCGGCACCGCGGCAGGCGAGGCCGAGGATGCGCGCAAGGTGATGCCGCGTGCGGTCAACAGCGTGATGTGGCGCATTGCCCTCTTCTACGTGGGTTCGGTCGTCCTGCTGGTCCTGCTGATGCCCTGGACGGCGTACAAACCGGGGGTCAGCCCATTCGTGACTTTCTTTGGTGCACTGGGCGTGCCGGGCATCGGCACGGCGATGAACCTCGTCGTGCTGACGGCGGCACTCTCCAGCCTGAACTCCGGCCTGTACTCCACCGGCCGGGTCTTGCGCTCGCTGGCCCTGGGCGGTTCAGCGCCCGACTTTCTGGCACGGATGAATGCGCAGAAGGTGCCGTATGGCGGGATCCTCATAACGGTGCTTGTCTACGCCTTTGGCGTCGTGCTCAATTACTTCGTGCCCAGCGAAGTGTTCGAAATCGTCCTGAACGTCTCTGCCCTGGGCATCATCAGCACGTGGGGCTTCATCGTCGTTTGCCAGATGCAACTGCGCAAGGCGCAAGACCGCAAGGAAATCCCCCGCGTGGAGTTCCGCATGCCGGGGGGAGCGCTGGCGTCATGGTCGACCCTGGCTTTCCTGGCGACGGTGCTCGTGCTGATGGCTTTCGACTTTCCGAACGGCACGTACACGATAGCCGCGGTTCCGGCAGTAGCCCTCTGGCTGGCGGTGGGCTGGTGGTGGCTCAAGCGCGGCGCGTCAACGTGATGGGTCCCATGGGTTATACGGTGCCAGCATCCTTGGGGAACCTCTTCAGATGAAACCATATTCGCCACGGCTGGCTCCCACACCGGCGTTTGCCGTTTCTTGCGTGATTTTCATCGCGGTATTGGCGAGTGGATGCGCGCAGGCGCCGGCGGCCATGCAGGATGCCGCCGTTGCGAACCCGCCCGCTGCCGTCAACGGGGCCGATTTCCTCCAGCACATCACGGTTTTGTCGTCCGATGACTTCGAGGGCCGGTCGGTGGGTACCGCGGGCGAGGCGCGCACCGTGAGCTACATCACGGAGCAGTTCCGTCAGATGGGCGTGCGGCCCGGCAACCCCGACGGCAGCTTTGAGCAGGCGGTGCCCCTGACGCGCTTCGTATCGCACCCCGAAGCCGCCGTGACGGTTGGCGGCACGCGCATGGCGCTGCGCTATCCCGACGACTACGTCGCGTTCTCCTACGAGCGTTCTGCGGCGGTGAACCTGAAGGGCTCCGAGATGGTCTTCGTGGGTTACGGGGTCAAGGCACCGGAGTACGACTGGGACGACTTCAAGGGGCGCGACCTCAAGGGCAAGACCCTGGTCGTGCTCATCAATGATCCGCAGATCCCCGACCCGGCCGACCCCACGCACCTGGACCCCGCGATGTTCAAGGGCAAGGCCATGACCTATTACGGCCGCTGGACATACAAGTACGAAGCCGCCGCCGCATTGGGCGCGGCCGCCGTGCTTATCGTCCACGAAACCGCGGCCGCGGCCTATCCGTATTCCGTGGTGGTCAATTCCTGGAGCCGGGACAACTTCGACCTCCATCGCGACGGCCCCAACCCGAATTTTCCGCCGGTGGCCGCGTGGCTCACGGTGGACCGCACGCGCGCCCTGTTCAACGCCGCCGGCCTGGACTTCGACGCGCTCAAGCGCAGCGCGCTGCGCCGCGATTTCCAGCCCGTGAACCTGCATGCCACCCTTGACGTCACCGTGCACAACGAATGGCAGGATATATCCTCACGCAACGTGGTTGGCCTGATCGAGGGCTCGGATCCCGCCCTCAAGGACCAATACGTGCTGTACACCGCGCATTGGGACCACTTTGGCTGGGACCCCAGGCTGCCGGGGACCAAGCACGAGCAGATATTTCACGGTGCGCTCGATAATGCCTCCGGCGTGGCGGCCCTGCTGGAACTGGCGCGCGCGTTTCGCGCGCTGCCGGTGCCACCGCGTCGATCGATACTTTTCATCGCTACCACCGGCGAGGAGCGCGGTCTGCTGGGGGCGCAGTTCTACGTGCGCAACCCGCTCCATCCGCTGCGCGATACGCTGGCGGATATCAACATCGATGGGATGAACCTCTGGGGCCGCACCCGCGACGTGCAGGTGATAGGCCTGGGGAACTCGGACCTTGACGATGCGCTTGCAGCCGCCGCGCGCGCACAAGGCCGCGTGGTGCTGGCAGACCAGCGTCCCGAAAACGGCAGCTTCTACCGCGCGGACCAGTTCGAGTTCGCCAAGCAGGGCCTGCCGGCCCTCTACATCAAGCCGGGCGATGATTACATCGGCAAGCCGCCCGGCTTCGGGCAGCAGCACAAGGACGCCTACACCGCGAACACGTATCACAAGGTCGCCGACACGGTGCAGCCCGACTGGGATACCGCTGGCGCGGTGGACGATCTGGGCCTGCTGTTCAGCGTCGGCTATGCGGTTGCGCAGGGCGCACGCTATCCCCAGTGGACTGCCGGCACGGAATTCAAGGCGCAGCGCGACCGCACGATGGCGGGCCCACGCCCCTGATGCGGTCCTGTGCGCCGCACGGGCGCGAACATCGCACGACGAACTGAGTTGCCGGGCAGTCAAGGAAACGGGTCAAGGAAACGGAAATGACGGTGGAAAAGACAGACACGCTGGTAGTTGGCGCGGGCCAGGCCGGCGTGGCCATGAGTGAACACCTGGGCGCGCTCAAGGTGCC
>CAIQGU010000152.1 GCA_903871435.1 uncultured Burkholderiales bacterium
CCGATAGCACAAGCGCCGCCAGCAACAGGGCTGCACGGCACCAAGCGCGCAGCAGGGTCTGCGGTGCCGAACGCGGCAAGCCATGCGGAACGGAGCGCAGCGTGGCGCGCAGCGTGGCGCGCAACATGGCGTGCAGCACGGCATGCGGCCAAGCATGCAGCGGCGTTTGCGGCAGCGTTTGCGGAAGCTCTTGCAGCAGCGGCGCCGGGCAGCGCAGGTCTTCTGCAAGCCTCAGGCCCGTTCCGCTCCGGTCGGGTCGTACCGTTGCGCGCATTTTGGTTCTAGGTCTTTTCAAGCAGCGCGTAAAAAAAGCCGTCGTGGAGCACGGGAATGGCGGCGCCGGCGGGCTGCGCCGCCAGCCCGGTAGTGGGGGCAGTGGCGCAAGGCAGCAACTGCAGGCCCGCAGGGTCGTCGCCGTGGATCAGGACCGAACGCGCTCCGGGCTGGCGCTGCAGGAAGGCGCTCACCTGCCGTCGGCCCTCCTCGGCGAACACCGAACACACCACGTAGAGCAATCTACCAGCCGGCGCCAGCAGCGGCCATAAGGTCTGCAGCATTTTGGCCTGTTGCGTTGCCAATTTCGCAACATCGGACTCGCGGCGCAGCAAAACGACATCCGGATGACGCCGCACCACGCCCGAGGCCGTGCAAGGGGCGTCGAGCAGGATGCGGTCGTAGGGCACGCCATTCCAATAGGCCGGCGGATCGAGCGCATCGGCCACGACCACGCGGGCGTTGGGGCCAGCCAGCCCCAGGCGTTCCAGGTTCGCGCCGATGCGGCGCGCGCGCTGCGGGTCGAATTCCACGGCATCGACGCTGCAGTCCGCCATTTCGAGCAACTGTGCGGTCTTGCCACCAGGGGCTGCGCAGACATCGAGCACGCGCATGCCCGCCGCAACCTCAAGCAGTGGACCGGCCAGCTGGGCGCCAGCATCCTGCACGGATACCCAGCCCTCGAGGAAGCCCGGGATGCGCTCCACAGCTACCGCGCGTTGCAACCAGATGGCCGACGGCCCGACCTGGACCGCATCCATTCCCTGCTGCTGCAGGCGTTCGAGCATCTGCGGCACGCTGGCGCGGCGCGCGTTCACCCGCAGTACCAGCGGTGGCTCCTCGAGCTGGGCCGCAAGCAAGGCGGTGGTCCGTGTCCCGTATTCGGCCTGTAGGCGGCGCAACCACCAGGCCGGTACATTGAAGCGCCGCTGCGGGTCGGCGCCCGCCTCGGCCTCGAGCGCCTCGCGCTGCCGCAGGAAAGCCCGCAGAACGGCATTGACGAGTCCTGAAGCCGCGGCGGTGTGCGGCTGCGCACGGGCCGCGCGGACGGCCTGGTCGACCAGCGTGAAATCGGCATAGGACCGGGCCAGAAGCTGCGCGATGCCCACGGCCAGCAGCCCGCTTACCGCGGCGTCCGGCGGCCGGTGCAAAAGGCGGGTCAACAGGAAATCGACCGTGGCGGCACGCCGCACGGTTGCGGCGGCAAGATCGCGGACCGCGCCGCCCAGGCGGGCCTGGTCGGCAGGCGCTCGGGCGGGCCCGGTGACGGAATTGGGTTGCAGCACGGTCTCCAGGGCGCGGTCCAGGGACTGGCCACCCTGGACCCCCCGCCATGCAGCCGCGGCGAGCACCAGCACTTCATGCAAGGCGGGCGCAGCGGCGCGGGCGCTGGTGTCTGCTGCGTTGAAAATGGCCGGCGCAGGGCCCGCCGTGGGATCGGCTCCGCTCATGGCGCCGGAGCAACTTCCGCGGGCGTGGTCCAATGCTGCCCGGGCGCCACCGGTGTACCGGCAAGGAAGTCGCGCACGGCAAGCCGGCGCCCGCCGGGGCGCTGCAACTGGGTCAGGCACAGCGCACCGGTGCCGCACGCCACCACGATGCCGGCCGCGCCCGCGGCCAGCACGGTGCCCGGCGGCGCCGGCTCGGCCGGCAGCGCATGGCCGCGCCAGCACTTGATGGTAAGACCCCCCAGGTCACTGCAGGCGCCGGGAAAGGGATCGAAGGCGCGGATGCGGGCCGCCAACTGCTGCGCCGGCTGTTGCCAGTCGAGCCAGGCCTCGCGCTTGCTCACCTTGTGCGCATAGAGCACGCCTTCGGCGGGTTGCGCGCGGCCTTGCAGCCGGCCATCGGCCAGGTCCGCCAGCGCCGCGACGATCAACTCTCCCCCCAGTGCCGCCAGCTGGTCCGTGAGCTCGCCCGCCGTGACCTGCGACGTGATATCGATGGCGCGGGTGAGCAGGATGGGTCCCGTGTCGAGGCCGGCATCCATCTGCATGATGCTGATGCCGGTCTGGGTATCACCCGCTTCGATGGCACGAACGATAGGCGCCGCGCCGCGCCAGCGCGGCAGCAGCGAGGCGTGGATATTCAGTGCCGTGACGGTGCCGCCGCCCGCGGCCAGCGGGAGGCCGCGCGGCAATTGCAGCACGGCCTCGGGCAGGATGAGGCCATATGCAGCCACCACCAGCACGTCGGGCTTCGCGGCGCGCAGGGCGTCGAGCGCGTCGACTGTGACGGCCCCGCCGCGCTCGGGGCGCAGGCTGGCGGGGGCCAGCAGCGGCAGGCCGTGCGCCTGGGCCACCCGCGCCACGGCGCCGGGCTGGCGCTGCATGCCGCGGCCCGCCGGCCGGTCGGGCTGCGAAAGAACCATGCAGACCTCGCGGCCCGAGGCGAGCAGCGCTTCGAGGCCCGCTGCCGCGAACGCCGGGGTTCCGGCAAAGGCAATGCGCATCGGCAAGACGGCTGCGTGCGGCTCAACGCCGCACGCGGCGCTTTCGTAACTTGGCCTGTACGCGGGCCTGCTTCAACATGGACAGGTGCTGCACGAACACCTTGCCGTTGAGATGATCGATCTCGTGCTGGATGCACACGGCGAGCGCCTCACTGCAATCCTGGACAAACTCCGCGCCGTGCTCATCGCGGGCGCGCACCCGCACCTGCGACGGGCGCCGTACCTGGTCGTAGATGCCAGGCACAGAAAGGCAGCCTTCCTCGCAGGAAACGAGGTCGTCGGAGGCCCATTCGATCTGTGGGTTGATGAAGACGCGCAGGGCGTTCTTTTCCTCGGACAGGTCCATCACCAGGACGCGCTTGTGCACATCGACCTGGGTGGCAGCCAGGCCCACGCCTGGCGCCGCGTACATGGTCTCGCCCATGTCGCGCACCAATTGACGCAGTGCGTCGTCGAACACGACTACCGGCTCCGCTACCTTCGTGAGACGCGGATCCGGGTATTCAAGTATTGTCAGGAGCGCCATACTCTCAGCAGCAATCAATGAAGCAGTAATTAATGGAGCGGCAATTTATGGAGCGTCAATAAATGGAGAGCCAATCAATGGAATTGACGGTGACTAACCCCAGACGGGGACGCAACCGTCCGTAAAGATCCGTTGCGACGTAACCACATTCGGTGGAAAATTTCGGCTTCGGTTCCGCCTCGCGGCGCCCAAGCGCAAAGCGCGCTGTTGCCGCGGAACCCTTCGATGAAAGCCCTGCCCAATATGACGATGCCCAGCGCAATTTCCAGCGTCTCCCCGGATCTCCGAAATACCGCGCCCGTCGGTGGACAGAATCATCGGTCCGGCCCGGGCAGCCCGCAGGCCAGACGCGAGTCTAACGTTCTGGCCACCGGCAGTGGAACGGTCAACCATCCTGCGGGCAGCCGGCACATTGCAATGGCGCTGCGCGCGGCGGGCCTGGGCGTACTTGCGCTAGGCGCAATGGCCGGTGCCGGGCAGGCCGCCCTGGCCGCGGACCGCTTTCCCATAACACCCGACCAGCGCAGCACGGCGGAAAAAGTGGCCGCCAACGGCGTGGCCCTGGCGGACCTGTCGCCCAACGCTCCGTCAAGCTACACCATCAAGCGCGGCGACACCCTCTGGTCCATTGCCACGCTGTTCCTCAAGTCGCCCTGGCGCTGGCCCGAGCTCTGGGGCATGAACCAGACGCAGATCCGCAATCCGCACCTCATTTATCCCGGACAGACATTGCTTCTGGTCAAGACCGCGGACGGGCGCGCCCAATTGATCCTGGCCGGTTCCAGTCCCGCCACAGCCGCGGCGCCGGCTGCGGCAGCGCCGGCACCGGCGGCCACGGAGCCGCCGGTTCCCACGGAGAAACTCAGTCCGCGCGCGCGCGAAATCGATGTGGGCGGCACGGCGGCCATTCCCAGCATCCCCAACAGCGCCATCGAACCCTACCTGTCGCGGCCGAGCGTGGTTGCTGCCGACGAGCTCGAGAAATACGCGCGCATCGTATCCACGCAGATGGACCGGGTGAACCTGGGCGCCGGCGACATCGCGTACGCGCGCGGCATCGACCCCGCGGCTCACGAAGGCAGCGAGACCTTCCATATTTTCCGTCCCGCGAAACCGCTCTTCGATCCCGACGACTTTGCGCGCAAGTCGCCCATCGCCTACGAGGCGGAGTACCTGGGCACGGCGCGGCTGACCAAGGGCGGGCCTGTAGCAACGCTGCTCATCACCGAAAGCAAGTTGGAAATCGGCGTGGGCGACCGGCTCGTCCCCATCGAGCACCAGGATCTCATCCGCTACGCGCCGCGCCGGCCGGACCAGAACATCGCTGGCCGCATCGTTGCGGTAGCCGGCGGCGTCAGCTCCGTCGGCGCCGGCGACATCGTCGCCATCAATCGCGGCCGCCGCGACGGCCTGGAAATCGGCCATGTGCTGACCGTATTGCATAACGGCGCCACCATCGTCGATCGCACCGCACCGGGTCATCAGAAAGTGAAGCTGCCGGACGAAGATGAGGGGCATCTGTTCGTTTTCCGGGTGTTCGACAGCGTCGCGTATGCGCTGCTGGTGTCCGCTTCCGGTCCCATCCAGGTGGGCGACCGCTTTGCCCAGCCCGACGCCGATCCCACGCCGGGCGGGGCTGCACCCGCGGCACCGACCCCGGCAGCACCCTAGCATTTCTCCCGGCTCAAACGCCCCTACGTCATGGCGACTGACGCCGCAATGGCGTGGCTGCGCCTCGCGCTCATGCCGGGCCTGCCGGCAGCCCATGCCCGCGCGCTGCTCGAGGCTTTTGGCAAGCCAGGCGCCATTTTTGGCAGCAACAACCAAGACCACGTCACCGCTGCCGGCGGTACGCACAAAGAGCGGCTGACCGCGCTATGCGGCCCGGCCATGGCCGCGGCAGTGCTAGAACCGCCCGGCGGTTTCTTTGCGCTCGCCCTCCAGCGCTCCGCGCAGTGGCTCGCCGGCGGTGGCAACCGTTCTCTTGTCTGCATGAACGATGCGGATTACCCGGCCGAGTTGCGACAGCTGACCGACGCGCCCCTGGTGCTTTTTGCGCAGGGCCGGCGCGAACTGCTGGGCCGCGCTGCGCTTGCCATCGTGGGCAGCCGCAATGCCACGCGGCAGGGTGCACGCAATGCGGCCGCTTTCGCCGCCCATCTCGGGCGTGCCGGGCTCGCCATCGTGAGCGGTCTCGCGGCGGGAATCGACGCGGCCGCGCACGAAGGCGCGCTGGATGCGGGCGCGGGTACCGTGGGCGTGCTGGGCACCGGGATAGACGTGGTCTATCCGGCCGCCAATGCGGCTCTGACCGCACGCATTGCCGCGCACGGTCTCCTGCTTTCGGAATACGCAGCGGGCTCCGAGCCGCTGCCGTTTCATTTTCCCCGACGCAATCGCCTGATAGCCGCGTTGTCGCGCGGGGTCTTGGTGGTCGAGGCGGCGCCGCAATCTGGCTCCCTGATCACGGCGCGCCTCGCCGCCGACCTCGGACGCGAGGTCTTCGCGATCCCCGGCTCCATCCATTCGCCGCTGTCGCGCGGTTGCCACCAACTGTTGCGCGATGGAGCCAAGCTCGTGGAAACCGCACAGGATGTGCTCGAGGAATTGCGCTGGCTGCCGGTGCCAACTTCCACCCACAGCACCGCTGCCGCAGAGCCGCAGGCCGCAACATCAAACTGCACGCTGCTCGACGCGCTGGGCCACGACCCGGCCGACGTCGACACCCTGGCTGCGCGCCTGGGCGAAGACCCCGGAAGCGTGGCCGCGCAGTTGCTCGAGCTGGAACTTGCGCGGCGCGTCGAACGTTTGCCGGGAAATCGCTATCAGCGCTTGTCCTGGCAGGATGGGGGCACGCCGTGATTTGACGGAACCGTGACAGGCGCGAAGGAGCCGGGTCGTGATTCCATTTGACGAAATCCGGCAGCGGGCGGTACAGTGGTGCATCCATGTTTGACGTACTCGTCTATCTGTACGAAAACTACGGTGCCTTCGAGGCCTGTCCCGACGCATCGTCGCTCGGCCGCTCCCTCGCGGACGCGGGCTTTGACGACGATGAAATCCGCGAGGCGCTGGCCTGGCTCCAGGGGCTGGCCCGCATCGTCGAAGACGCCGGCGACCTGCCGCTGGAAAGCGGCACCAGTCTGCGCGTCTACACCCCCACGGAATTGGATCAGCTGGGGCCGGCGGCGGTCGGCTTCCTGATTTACCTCGATTCGGCACGGCAGTTGAGCCCACGGCAGCGCGAGATCGTCATCGAGCGCGCGCTTGCCATAACCGATTCGCCGCTTTCCATCGCCACCATCAAGATCATTGTTCTGATGGTTCTTTGGAGCCATTCTGCGGACGTCGACTTCCTCCTGCTGGAAGAACTGCTCGACGACGACGACGAAACGCACGCCATGCACTGAAAACGGGTGCGGCCCCTCGCGGCGTGCACCGTTTTCGTTTCGTTGTTATTCTGAAAAAGGGAATCGACCCCCTGCAGGGCTAGCTGGCTGCCCCGCCGGTTGCCGTTTTTTGCGGCAAACGGCCCCTGTCGAGATGTGGTTTTCGCGGAATCCATGAGCAAAAAGACCCTGATCATTGCCGAAAAGCCCTCGGTGGCCGCCGATATAGCGCGGGCCCTGGGAGGCTTTACGAAGCAGCAGGACTACTTCGAAAGCGACGAATACGTCCTTTCTTCTGCGGTGGGCCACCTGCTGGAGCTGCACGAGCCCGAGGAATACGAGGTCAAGCGCGGCAAATGGAGTTTCGCCCACCTGCCGGTCATACCGCCGGAGTTCGCGCTGCGCCCCATAGAACGCTCCGAGGCCCGGCTCAAGGTCCTGGCCAAGCTGATCAAGCGCAAGGATGTCGACGGCCTCATCAACGCGTGTGACGCGGGGCGCGAGGGCGAGCTGATCTTCCGCTACATCATCCAGCACACCGGCGCGCGCCAACCCATACAGCGGCTCTGGCTGCAGTCCATGACCCCTGCGGCAATCCGCGACTCCTTCGCTGGGCTGCGCACCGACGTCGACATGCAACCGCTGGCCGATGCGGCGCGCTGCCGCTCGGAGGCCGACTGGCTCATCGGCATCAACGGAACGCGGGCCATGACCGCGTTCAACAGCAAGGACGGCGGTTTCTTCCTCACCACCGTGGGCCGGGTGCAAACACCCACCCTGGCGATCGTCGTCGAACGCGAGGATCGCATCCGCAAATTCGTGTCGCGGCCCTACTGGGAGGTGCACGCCAGCTTCGGTTGCCACGCCGGCAGCTATAAAGGCCGCTGGTTCGATCCGGCTTTCAAAAAGCCCGAAGACGATGCCGAAGCTCGTGCCGAGCGGGTATGGAATGCCGCGGCGGCAGAAGCCGTGGTTGCGGCCTGCAGGGATAAGTCCGGTAGCGTCCACGAGGAAGCCAAGCCCAGCTCGCAGCTCTCTCCACTGCTGTTCGACCTCACGTCCCTGCAGCGCGAGGGCAACGCCCGTTTTGGATTCTCGGCAAAAACCACGCTGTCGCTGGCGCAGGCGCTGTACGAAAAGCACAAGGCCCTCACCTATCCGCGTACGGACTCCCGCGCGCTGCCGCAGGATTACGTCCCTGTCGTGCAGGAGACGCTGCAGATGATGGTGGGCGAGGAGGGTACCAAGCGCAAGCCAGCGGTAGAAGGCTTGCCCGAATACGCGCCGCACGCCGCGCGCATCCTCGAGAAGGGCTGGGTACGTCCCAACAAGCGCATCTTCGACGACACCAAGATTTCCGACCACTTCGCCATCGTGCCCACGCTGCAGGCACCCTCGGGGCTGTCCGAGGCCGAACAGAAGATCTACGACCTCGTCGTGCGCCGTTTTCTCGCGGTCTTCCATCCGGCGGCCGAATATCTCGTCACAACCCGCATCACCGAGGTCGAAGGCCACCATTTCAAGACCGAAGGCAAGGTGCTCGTCGAGCCGGGCTGGCTGGCGGTCTACGGCCGCGAAGCACAGGCCGACGAAGCATCCCTGGTAGCTGTCGACGCTGGCGAAACCGTCCAGACCCAGTCGATCGAAGCCAGCGCCCTCGCCACCAA
>CAIQGU010000153.1 GCA_903871435.1 uncultured Burkholderiales bacterium
CGCACCCACGAAAGCTAGGGTGTATTTCTGCTCGGGCCGATCGTTGGTGCGCAGCAGGTTCATGCCCAGCACCCGGGTGTAGAAATCGATGGAGCGCTGCAGGTCGCCAACGCGCAGCATGGTGTGCAACAGATTCATGGTGCTGGATGCTCCAGTTCGGGTTAGACGGTACATTTCGCCACATGCCGGGGGTTGCAGAGGCGCTTGCACCCGGATTTGCAGGCCCCGTTTGCCAAAAGACGACCAAATCCGTCATAGTCAGCATAACAGCGGCAGAAATTATAAAAGAGGCGGCCCCAAGGCCGTAGACAAGGAGTCCAAGAATGAACAACGATCGCCGCAGGCTCGTCGGCGGCTTCCTGGCAGCCACGCCACTGGCGCTCATGGGCCGCAATTCCCCGGCGGCCCAAGAGGTCAATTTGAAGATTTCCCACCAATGGCCCGGTGGCAGCGCTACTGAAGGGGATTTTCGCGACCGGCTCTGCCGGATGTTCTCGGCCGAAGTGGAGAAGCGAACCGCCGGCGCCCTGAAAAGTACCGTTTACCCCAATGCGTCCCTGGCCAAATCCAATGTGCAGTTCAGCCAGTTGCGCAAAGGCGCGCTCGACATGTCGTTGGTGCCGCTTTCCTACGGCGGCGGCGAAGTTCCGGAAGTCAATATCGGGCTGATGCCGGGCGTGGTCACGTCCTACCAGCAGGGCACCAAATGGAAGACCTCGGAAGTGGGCAAGGAGCTGTCGAACATCCTTGCCGACAAGGGCATCATGGTGGTCAGTTGGATCTGGCAGGCGGGCGGCGTGGCGGCCCGTAACAAGGCCGTCGTCGAACCCACCGATGCGGCAGGGCTGAAAATACGTGGCGGCAGCCGCGAAATGGACATGGTGCTAAAGGCAGCGGGCGCGGCGGTGGTGTCACTGCCCTCCAATGAGATTTATGCCGCCATGCAGACCGGCGCGCTGGACGCGGCGTTGACGTCGTCCACCAGTCTCATATCGTTCCGCCTCGATGAAACCTCAAAATTTGTCACAACGGGGCGCGGCCGCGCGTACTGGTTCATGTTCGAGCCGCTCCTGATCTCGCGCCAGATCTTTGAAGGTCTGCCCAAGGACATGCAGTCGACCATCATGGCCGTTGGCGGCGAACTGGAAAAATTCGCACTCGATGCCGCCAAGGCTGACGATCAACTCGTTGCCAAGGTCTTTGAAAAGGCCGGCGCCAAATCCTTCGACCTCTCGGAGGCCACGGTCAAACGCTGGCAGGACATTGCCCGCGATACCGCCTGGAAGGACTACGCCGGCAAGAACGAGCGCTGCGCACGCTTGATCGCACTGGCCGAAAAAACCGCATGAGCCGCGCTGGCGCGGACGAACCGCCAGCGCACGGTGGGCCCAGCCAATACCAGGGGGGGGCTATCGCACGGTTGTCCCGGGCAATGGGTGCTGTCAACCAGATCGTGCTTGCCCTTGGCATGATCGCCCTGCTGGCGGCGGCCGGCATTCTTTGCGCCGCCGTCTTCCTGCGGTATTACCTGCACCAACCCACCGACTGGCAGGATGAAATGGCGGTATTCCTGCTCGCCGGGGCAACCTTCATGTGCAGCGGTTATGTGCAGGAACGCCGGTCGCATATCGGGATCGAGGCGCTCGCCAGCGTGCTGCCAGAGAGGATCAACCGCCTGCGTTGCCGTTTCGTGGATTTGGCGTCGTTTGCCTTCTGCGCGTTCTTTTCCTGGAAGACCATAGCGCTTTTCCTGGAGGCTTACGAGGAAGGCCAGACGACTTCGTCCGCATGGGCGCCGCCTTTGGCGATTCCCTACGGTCTCATGGCCTGCGGCATGGTGCTGCTCAGCATCCAGTTGTTGCTGCAGGTTCTGCAGGGCTACGCGGACCGGCAGGCGCCACGATGAACACCGGCACCATCGGCCTGCTGTACGGCGCCGGAACCCTGCTGCTGCTGTTTTCGGGCATGCCCATCGCATTTGCGCTCGGCAGTATTGCCACGGTCTTCATGTACCTGTTCATGCCGCCATCGGCGCTGGACACGATTGCGCAAAGCGTCTACGAGGAAATGGCGAGCATCACGCTGCTGTCCATACCGCTGTTCATCCTCAAGGGCGCCGCCATTGGGCGATCGCGCGCCGGTGCCGACCTGTACGCGGCGATCCACGCCTGGATGCACCGCATACCGGGAGGCCTGGGCATCGCCAACGTGTTTGCCTGCGCCCTGTTCGCCTCGATGGCGGGTTCCAGCCCCGCTACCTGTTCGGCCATCGGCAGTGCGGGAATTCCGGCCATGCGTGCGCGGGGCTATTCGCCGGGATTTGCGGCCGGCATCATCGCGGCGGGCGGCACGCTGGGCATACTGTTGCCGCCGTCCATAACCATGATCCTCTACGCGGTTGCCGCGGAACAATCGCTGGGCCGCCTGTTTCTTGCGGGCATCGGGCCCGGCATATTGCTGGTGATTTTATTTTCGATCTACACCGCGCTGCGTTTTCGCCAGGAATACCGCCGCGCGCGCCTTGCTTTCCAGGTCAACGGCACGCCTTCGGCGTACCTGGACGAAATGACCATGACGTTCATGGACCGCACGCGCACCCTGCCCAGGGTGCTGCCGTTCGTGGTTTTGCTCATTGGTGTCATGGTGGCGCTTTACGGTGGATTTGCCACGCCATCGGAG
>CAIQGU010000154.1 GCA_903871435.1 uncultured Burkholderiales bacterium
AAATTGGGTTGGCCGACGACGACCGGGAAGGGGTTGAGCGTGACCTCGTCTATCCAGCCACTGCGGTATTGATCGCTGCCCACGACGCGCAGCGCGAACTTGTCGCCCAGCGGCAGGTTGACGGCAACGCTGCCACCGCCGTTGGTGCCCCCGCCCTTGGTGGTGGAGAGATCGGCCCGCGCGGAACCTTCAAAGACGTTGATCTTGGGCTGGGCGGTCACGACCTTCACCGTGCCACCCATGGAGCTGGAGCCATACAGTGTTCCCTGCGGGCCACGCAGCACTTCCACGCGCTCGATGTCGTACAGGTTGGGATCGATCACCACCTTGCCCGACTGCGAGAGCGCGGGCGGGGACAGCGGGATCTCATCCAGGTAAAAGCCCACGGTGGGTGCGGCACCGCCGTTGGACGCCAGGCCGCGCGCTTCGTATTCCGTGAGGCCGGGACTGGCCGAACGGGTCGACAGGCCGGGCACGTTGCGGGCGATCTCTTCCACGCTGGTGATGCCCGCGGTGTTCAGTTGTTCCGCGCTCAGCGCGGTGACGCTGATGGGGGTGTCCTGCACCGTGGACCGGACCTTCTCGGCCGTAACCGTGATCTCGGGCAGGCCCGTTTCCGGCACGGGGCTTACGGGTGGCGCGTCGGCCGCTGCAGCGCCCTGCGCGTAAAACAAAGCAAAGGCGCACGCTACCAGGCCAGAAAGCCGGCGCCGCGCGGGCTCCGAGTAATCGGCCTGCATGGACGCGAGCTGCTGCAAGCCGCCAGCAACCTTGCGACGCGGCGCGCTGTGCGTACCTTTACGTTGAACCAACATCATTGCCAGCCTCCCGGTAAGTCGAATTTAACCGGATCATGCTGCAAATTCCGTGCCGCGCACAAGAGCAGCGCGATTTGGCGTGGGTATGAAACAACATGAGAGGCATACCCCGCATTTCACGCAGACGGGGGGTATGCCGCGGAAGGCGCCGTGGCTGCACCGTTAGCGGGCGCGGTGCGAGTTTTTGGCGCAGTGTGGGTGGGGGAACGCGGTAGCGCTGGTCGCACGAGGCGGCCCTCACCCCCGGCCCCTCTCCCGCGAAGCGGGAGAGGGGGGAGTGCAGGGCTAGCGGGAGGGACTGGTGGCGGCCTTGGCGACGAGCGCGTCGACGATACCCAGCAGGCGGCCGTAATCGCGGGCCAGGTCCAGGTCGGTGCGGTAGCGGCCGCCCACCACGAAGCTGGGCACGCTCTCGATGCCGGTCTGCTGCGCCAGCGCGTTGGCGCCCTGCAGGCGGACCTGCACCGCAAAGGAGTTATAGCGGTCCAGGAAGGCCGCGCGGTCCAGGCCCTGGCGGGCGATCCAGTCGGCAACGGCATCGGGGGTGAACAAGTTGACGCGTTCGCCATGCAGCGCGGTGAACACCTTGGCGTGCAGGGCGTCGAGCTGGTTGCCCGCCTCCAAGGTGAAATACAGTCGGGCCAGAACTTCCCATTGCGCGCGCCCGAAAATCACCGGCACGCGGCGCAGCACGACGTTGGCGGGCAGCTTGTGGCGCCATTTCTCCAGGAGCGGGTCCAGGCGCGCGCAATGCGGGCAGGCATAGGAGAAGAACTCGACGACCTCGATGCGGTCCACGGCCGACCGTGCCGCCGGCGCAACGGCATGCCCTTGGTCGGCGGCGCTGTCAATCACGACGTAGTCCTTGCCCTCCACGAGTTGCGCCACGGCGTTGCCCGCGCAAAGGGCCAGGATTGCTGCAACTGCCATGCCGATTACCTGTCGCACGATCGCTCCCAACTGGTATGCCGCGCCTGCGCGCCGGAACCCGTCGATCTTATATCAGTGCGGTTGGCGCAGGACTTGATACGGGTGGGACCGGCTTGACGCCGGGCTCGCGCGCGTGGGCGTTTGCGGGGCCCCAATGCTGGGGATCGCGGGCGAGCAACTCGGCCAGTGCCGTGGCGGCAACGGGCTCGCTGAAGTAAAACCCCTGCGCTTCGGCGCAGCCGTGGGCGATGAGGAAGTCGTATTGCTCGCGCGTTTCCACGCCCTCGGCCACCACGCGCTGGCGCAGGCTGCCGCCCATGGCGAGGATGGCGCAGACGATGGCAGCATCACCGCCGTTGCTGACGACATCGCGCACGAACGACTGGTCGATCTTGAGCGTGTCGATGGGAAAGTGCTTGAGGTAGCTCAGGCTCGAATAACCCGTGCCGAAGTCATCGACCGCAAGGCGTACGCCGGCTTCGCTCAGCGCGACCAGGGTCATCGTGCTGGCTTCCGGGCGCCGCATGAGACTGCTCTCGGTGAGCTCGAGCTCCAGCCGCCGCGGTTCCAGCCCGGTCTCGCGCAATATGGCCACAAGGCCGGCAACGTAATCCGGGCTTTCGAATTCCGCCGCCGATACGTTCACGGCGATCTGTTCGAGGGGCTGGCCGGCATCGATGAGGGCGCGCGCCTGGACGCAGGCTTCGCGCAATGCCCAGCGGCCGATCGGGACTATCAGGCCACAGTCCTCGGCGATCCCGATGAACTGGATGGGCTCCATGAGCCCGCGTACCGGATGCTGCCAGCGGATCAGGGCCTCGGCGCCACTGATCTGTCCACTGGCCAGGTTGATCTTGGGTTGGAACACCAGCTGGAACTCGTCGCGCTCCAGGGCGTGGCGCAGGTCCTCCTCGATGGATTGGCGTTCCACGGCGCGCAATTTCATCTGCTGGCTGAAGAACTGGCAGTTGTCGCGGCCGCTGGCCTTGGCGTGATACATCGCGGTGTCGGCATTGGACATGAGGGTTTCGGCATCGCCACCGTCGCCTGGAAACACGCTGATGCCGATGCTGACGCTGATGTGCAGGTCGTGGCCGTCGAACAGGAAGGGCAGGCGCACCTCGGCGAGCATGTGCTCGGCCACGCGCACGGCATCCTCCGGATGACGTATGTCCGGCAGAAGGGCGACGAATTCGTCGCCGCCCAGGCGGCACACCATGTCGGACGTGCGCACGCAAGCGCCCATGCGCTTGGCGAGCACCTTGAGCATTTCATCGCCGACGGCATGCCCGAGCGAATCGTTGATGTGCTTGAAATTGTCCAGATCGAGGAACAGTACGGCCAACTGCCCGCCCCGGCGCCGCGCAAGCTCGATGGCGCCGGCCAGCTGGGTGCCAAAGACGACGCGGTTGGGCAGATCGGTGAGTCCGTCGTGTTGCGCCAGGTGGCTGATCCGCCGGCTCATGCGGTGCGACTCGGTTACGTCGCGAAAGACGATCACGACGCCGGTGAGCCGGCCCTCCCGGTCATGGATAGGCGAGATGGAATCCTCGATATCGGCCTCCCGGCCGTCGCGCTGCACCAGCACGCTGTTGGCCGGCAGGCGTAGCGACACGTCGCTCTGCATGGACCGCTCGACGAGGCCGGGGATGACCTCGCGCGTCTGCGCGTCGAGGACGTGGAACACATCGGCGACCGGCTGGCCGATGGCCTCGTCGTCCCACCCAGTGAGCTCCTGGGCAGCCTTGTTGAGATAGGTGACGCTGCCGTCGACATCGGTGCTGACCACCGCATCGCCGATGGAATTGAGCGTCACCTGGGCGCGCTCCTTCTCGATGAAAAGCGCATCTTCCACCGCTTTGCGGCCAATCGCGCCATTGAGCGCGCGGGCCATCGTGTAGCTGTCCCAGTGGCCCTTGGACAGGTAATCCTGGGCGCCGCTGCATATGGCCTGGCGGAAGGATTCCGGGCTCAAATCGTCGCCCAGCACCACGATCGGGATCTGGGGGGCCGCCTGCAGGAGGCTGTCAAGGGTTGCAATCCCCTGGCTATCGGGCAGCGCATAGCGGACCAGCAAAGCCATGATGCCGGGGCTGCGCACCCGTTCCATGGCATCGGCCAGGCTGGCCACGCAATCCAGGTCGAAGGCATCGCGCCCCGTCTGTGCCAGCGCTTCTCGCACCGCCGCGCGCAGGGGCTCCGTGCCGCCGACCAGCAGTACGCGCAAGCGCGGGGAGTTTTCTCCGGCGGCAGCGGGTATCGGCGGCGCTTTGGACGCGGGCTGTAACGCGGGTTGGGCCGTCAGGGTCATGTAATGGGCTGGAATGCGCCTGTGCGCGAAGGCGGGGTCTCGCCGTATGACCGATGGTTGCCGCGGCATGATGCGAAGTCTGTACGGCAACGTACGCAAAGGCCGCCGCGTGGGTCGTGAGAATGCGTATTGCCCAGATCAGCACCGTTCCCGTCGCCGCCAAGCGCGCCAACAGCTTGGCGCGGTTCAGCGATGCGGGTTCGCGCTTTGGCCGCCGCTCAATGCGGCGTTGCCGGGCGCAGGATGCGGTTGGTCAGGAATGCGGACTTGAAGACCTTGCCATCGGCCGCCGCCAGGGCCTGGCGCAGGCCCGGTGGCCCGGCGATACCCGATGCAGCGGGACAGGCCAGCGCCGCGCCGCTGTCGCGATAAGCCAATGCAGCTGCGACCCGGGCCTCGGTGGGGCTGCCCAGCGGCTGGGTGAAGTCGTCCTTCACGGAACAGCCCGGCAGGATGGCGCCCGGATCAATGCCGCTAGTGGCGCCGTTGCTGGGCACGAAGCCGTCGGGGTAGTTGCCAAATCCCGACTGGTTCACGCCCTGGAACTGGATGGAAAAGTAGGTGGTGCCGCAATTGTCGGCCGGGTAGAAGCCATAGGGCTTGCCGCAGGTGGTCGAGCCGATCTGGACGACATTCACGCCCACGCCGCGCAGGCCGTTGATGACCGCTTCGCTGGCTGAGCAGGTTCCGGAACCGGTGAT
>CAIQGU010000155.1 GCA_903871435.1 uncultured Burkholderiales bacterium
CCTTTTGATCGTCGCGCCGCAACGCCACGAGGCCATACAGCGACAGCGCCTGCAGTTCCAGGCCCAGGTAGATCACCAGCAGGTTGTTGGCCGAGATCATCGCCATGACACCCAGCAGGGTGAACAGAGCCAGGGAGAAGAATTCGCCGCGCCACATGGCACGGCTGGCCGCATAGGAGCGCGCGTAGACCAGCGTAAAGGCGGTGGCGAGCACGGCAAAGACCTTGAGCACGGCCGACATGGGGTCGGTGAGCACCATGCCGCCGTAGGCGTACTGCACGACACCGGTGAAGAGGGGCACCGTCGCGGCGGCAGCGACCGCAGCCAACGCCAGCAGCGTCAGGACGTAACTCAGGTTTCGCTGCCGGTCGTTCAGGAACAAATCCGTGATGAGGATCAGGCAGGCGCTGGCGAGCAATATCGCTTCCGGAAGGATCGCGGAGGAGGTGAGCAGCGGTTCCATTTACGGGCTTCCGGGAACGAACTTCGTTTGGGCCAGCTGGGACAGCAGGCCGCCCACCGAGGTGTGCAGCGCATCCATCACCGGCGCCGGATACAGGCCCATCCACAACACGGCGGCAGCCAGCACGCCCAGGGCAAGGAATTCGCGGGTGTCGATATCCTGCAGCTTGGCTACCTTGGGACCAGACACCGCGCCGAAAATGACCCGCTTGTACATCCACAGCGAGTAAGCCGCACCCAGCACGAGCGTGGTCGCGGCGATGGCACCGATCCAGAACTGGTACTGCACCGCGCCCAGGATGACGAGAAACTCACCGACGAATCCGCTGGTGGCCGGCAGTCCGCAGTTGGCCATGGCGAACAGCATCATGAAGGCCGCGAACCGGGGCATCACGTGCGCCACGCCGCCGTAGTCGGCGATATTGCGCGAATGCAGCCGGTCGTACAGCACGCCTATGCAAAGGAACATGGCGCCCGAGACAAAGCCGTGGGAGATCATCTGCGCGATGGCGCCTTCCATTCCGATGGGATTGAAGACGAAGAAACCCAGGGTGACGAAACCCATGTGGGCAATGGATGAATAGGCAACCAGCTTCTTCATGTCGGTCTGCACCAGCGCCACGAAACCGATGTAGACAACCGCGGTGAGCGATATGACGATCACCGGAATTTCCAGCGCATGCGCCGCATCCGGCGCTATGGGCAGGGAAAAGCGCAGGAAGCCGTAGGCGCCCAGCTTGAGCATGATGGCAGCCAGCACGACGGAGCCGGCGGTCGGCGCCTCGACGTGGGCATCGGGCAGCCAGGTATGCACCGGCCACATGGGTATCTTCACCGCGAAAGCGGCAAAAAACGCCAGGAACAACAGGATCTGCGGATGCAGCGCCAGGGGCAGGCGCTGCCAGGCGGCGATCTCGAAGCTGCCGCCCGAAGCCTGATAAAGGTAGACCAGCGCCACCAGCATCAGCAGGGAACCGAGCAGGGTGTAGAGGAAGAACTTGATCGCGGCGTAAACCCGGTTGGGGCCGCCCCAGACCCCGATGATGAGGTACATGGGGATCAAGGTGGCTTCGAAGAACACGTAGAACAGCAGGCCATCCGTGGCGCAGAACACGCCGATCATCAGCCCTGACAGGATGAGAAAAGCCGCGTAATACTGCGCGACGCGCGACTCTATGGCCTTCCAGCCCGCAAGCACCGCGACCACGGTGATGAAACCGGTGAGCGGCACGAACCACAGGGAGATGCCATCGACCCCCAGCGCGTAATGCGCATGCAGTGCGGGAATCCAGGGTACGAGTTCCGTCCACTGCAGACCCGTGCGCTCGGTGTCGAAGCCCAGTGCGACGGGCAAGGTGACCAGAAACGAAACCAGGGATCCGGCCAGTGCAACGGCGCGCACGCCACCCGGGCGGTGATTGCGGCCCGCCGCGAGCAGGTAGATCCCGAACAGGATGGGGATCCAGATGGCAAAGCTCAGCCAGGGAAAGGGGGAGCTCATGTCAATGCCCGGGGCTCGTGCGGTTCATGGGTGGTTCAGATGGCAGGTTCTTGGCGGGCATGCGGATCAGATACGTGAATGGAGGGCCGCCGTGATCGCCGGCAGATAGGGCAGCGTCAGGAAGGCAAAAAGCATCAGGGCAATACCCACCAGCATGACAAAAGCGTAGTGGTAGATGAATCCCGACTGCACGCGGCGAACGATTTGCGCAACACGCCCCACGAGGCGCGCGGTGCCGTTCACCAGGGCGCCGTCGATGAAAGCCATATCGCCCTGCTTCCAGAGCGAACCGCCCAGCAGGCGCGCGCCACGCGCGAAAAAGAAGTCGTTGAACCGGTCGAGGTAATACTTCTGCACCAGCAGTTCATACAACCAGGCGGTACGGGACCGTATCGCCGCGGGCAGGTCGGGACGCCGCAGGTAAAGGAACCAGGCGATCAGGACGCCGGCAGCGGCAAGCCCAAACGGCAGGCCCAGGAAGCCTTCGGCGGCCATGCGCGCCCAACCGGGGAATTCGTGCCCCAGGTCTTCCATGCCGGGGTGGGCATGCGAATCGATGAATATGGCACCCGCGAAATAGCCGCCCTTGAGCATGGCGCCGGCCGCCATCGCGCCGATCACAACCGACGGTATCGCCAGCAGCACCAGCGGCAGCCAGACCACGGCGCCGGGTTCGTGCGGCGGTCCGGCATGGCCGTGGTCGTCTCCGTGGCCGTGCGCGGCGGCGGCATTGCCATCTTCGTAACCGGCAACATGGCCGTGATCATGCCCGTGCGCTGGCGTCGCATGTGCGCCAAAGCGCTCCTTGCCATGGAACACCAGGAAGAACATCCGAAAGCTGTAGAGGGCGGTGATGAACACGCCGGCCGTGACGGCAAACTGGGCGAACGCGCTTACCACCGGGAAATGCGTATGCCCGACGGCCTCGATGATCGAATCCTTGGAATAGAAACCCGCGAACCCGGGCATGCCGATGAGCGCCAGCGTGCCAATCAAGGACGTGATCCAGGTGACCGGCATGTGCCGCCAGAGGCCGCCCATGCGGCGGATATCCTGGTCATGGTGCATACCCATGATGACCGAACCGGCCGCCAGAAAGAGCAGCGCCTTGAAGAAAGCGTGCGTCATCAGGTGGAAGATGGCAACTGGGTATGCCGATGCGCCCAGCGCCACCGTCATATAGCCCAGTTGCGACAGCGTGGAATACGCGACCACGCGCTTGATGTCGTTTTGCACGATGCCCAGGAAACCCATGAAGAGCGCCGTGATCGCACCGATGAGCATCACGAACGACAGGGCCGTTTCGGAAAGCTCGAACAGCGGCGAGGTGCGCGCCACCATGAAGATGCCGGCGGTTACCATGGTTGCCGCATGGATGAGGGCCGAGATGGGCGTAGGGCCTTCCATGGAATCGGGCAGCCACACGTGCAGCGGAAACTGGGCCGACTTGCCCATGGCACCGATGAAGAGGCAGATGCAGACCGCGGTCAGCACCGACCCGCCCGTGGCCGGCAGCGCGATGGATGCAAGGGCGCCCGCCTTGGCAAAGACCGCGCCGTAATCCAGGGTGCCGCAATAGGCGTAGATGAGCCCGATGCCCAGCACGAAACCCAGGTCGCCCACCCGGTTTACCAGGAACGCCTTGAGGTTGGCGTAGATGGCCGTGGGCCGCTCGTACCAGAAGCCGATGAGCAGGTAGGAGACCAGGCCTACGGCTTCCCAGCCGAAGAACAGCTGCAGGAAGTTATTGCTCATAACGAGCATGAGCATGGAGAAGGTGAACAGCGAGATGTACGAGAAGAAGCGCTGGTAGCCCGGATCGTCGGCCATGTACCCGATGGTGTAGATGTGCACCATCAGCGAGACGAAGCTGACGACCAGCATCATGGTCACGGTGAGGGGGTCGACCAGGAAGCCGATTTCCAGGTGAAGACCGCCGGGAAACCCGGGGAAGGCGCCGGCCTGCGCCCAGGTGTAGAGGCTGGCAACCACGGTCTGGTGATCGAATACCACGGCCTGGAAGATGATGGCCGAGGCTACGGTGGACGCCAGTACGCCGGCGATCGTCAGCACGTGCGCCCCGGTCCTGCCCAGCACTCGCCCGAAGAGGCCGGCCGCCAGCGCGCCGGCCAGGGGCGCGAGAGGGACGAGCAGGCACAGCTTGAGAATATTGCTCACGTTGCCGCCTCAGCCCTTGAGTGTGTCGAGCTCATCGACATTGATGGTGTTCATGTTGCGGAACAGCGCCACCAGGATGGCGAGGCCGATGGCCGATTCTGCCGCCGCCACGGTGAGGATGAAAAAGACGAAGATCTGGCCGTTGAGGTCGCCCAGGAAATGCGAAAACGCGATGAAGTTGGTGTTGACCGCCAGCAGCATGAGCTCGATGGCCATCAGCAGCACAATGAGATTCTTGCGGTTGAGGAAAATGCCGATGACGCTGATGGCAAAGAGCACCGCGCCGACGAAGAGGTACCAGGATAGGGAGACCATGGGCTAGGCCTTGGATGCCGGTGGCGGGGAAGCGGGAACCGGGGCCGGCGCCGGGGTGGAACCGGCGCGGGTCGAGGCCTCCATCTTGACCAGGCTCACGCGGTCCTGGCGGCGGATGCGCACCTGGTCGCCCGGCTTCTGGTAGAGGGCATCGGCGCGCCGGCGCAGCGTGAGGGCAATGGCAGCCACGATGGCCACCAGCAGTATGGTTCCGGCCAGTTGCAGCGGCAGGATGTAGTCGGTGAAGGTGAGCAGCCCAAGCGCCTTGGTATTACCGACGTGCGCGGGATCGGTCGCGGGTGGCGTCAGGAACTGCCAGTGGCCGTTGGAGAGCACGAGCCACAATTGCAAGGCGATGGAAACGGCCACCACCGCCGCCAGCGGCATATGCTGCCAGAAGCCCGCCCGCGTGCGGTCGATATGGATATCGAGCATCATCACCACGAACAGGAACAGCACCATTACCGCGCCCACGTATACCAGTACCAGGGCGATTGCCAGGAATTCGGCCTGAAGCAGCATCCACAGGCAGGCCGCCGAAAAGAAGGACAGCACGAGGTAGAGCACGGCGTGCACGGGATTGCGGGCGGTGATGACGCGCACCGCCGACGCCAGCGTAGCGGCGGCAAACACGGCGAAGAGAATTTCCTGGGCGTTCATGGCGGGTGGGCGGGCCTTCAGCAGGGTGTTGCGCGGGTCATTCGGCGAGTCATTCGACGGCGGGTTCAGCGATACCGCGCGTCGCGCTCGCGCGCCGCTGCAATCTGCTTCTCGTAGCGGTCACCCACGGCCAGCAGCATTTCCTTGGTGAAGTTGAGATCGCCGCGGCTCTCGCCGTGATACTCGCTGTGATGCGTCTCGACGATGGAGTCCACCGGGCAGCTCTCCTCGCAAAAACCGCAGAAGATGCATTTGGTGAGGTCGATGTCGTAGCGCGTGGTGCGCCGCGTGCCATCGTCGCGCACCTCGGACTCTATCGTGATGGCCATGGCGGGGCACACCGCCTCGCACAGCTTGCAGGCGATGCAGCGTTCCTCGCCGTTTTCATAGCGGCGTAGAGCGTGCAGGCCGCGAAAGCGCGGCGATGCAGGGGTTTTCTGTTCCGGGTAGAGGATGGTGATCTTGCGCTTGAACAGGTACCGGCCGGTGAGCATGAAGCCCTTGGCCAGTTCCCGCAGTAGCAAGGAATCCAGGAATTCGATGACCCGTTGCATGATCAATGCGCCTCGGCGGGCGCCAAGTGTCCGCCCGGCGTCCAGATGTTGTACGGCGTCTGCATCCAGACGGACACCACCACCACCCAGACGAGGGTGATGGGTATGAAGATCTTCCAGCCCAGCCGCATGATCTGGTCATAGCGGTAGCGCGGGAACGAGGCGCGCATCCAGACGTACATGGACAGACCCGCGAAGATCTTGGCAAAGAGCCAGAACCAGTGGGACAGGCCGTCGTGCCACCAGCCGGGAGTGTGCAGCCCCACCATGCGGCCCAGGTCGAAAGGCGCCTCCCAGCCGCCCAGGAACATGGTGGCCGCCATGGTCGAGAGCAGGATCATGTTGGCGTATTCGCCCAGGAAAAACAGCGCGAAGCCCATGCCCGAGTATTCGATCATGTGGCCGGCGACGATCTCGGATTCGCCCTCGACGACGTCGAAGGGATGGCGGTTGGTCTCGGCAGTTGCGGAGATGACGTAGATCACGAAGAGCGGCAGCAGCGGCAGCCAGTTCCACGACAGGAAGGTCACGCCGCGATCGGCAAACCAGCCGGTGTTCTGCGCGTTGACGATGGTGCTGAGGTTCATCGAGCCCGAAACCATGAGCACGACAACGAGGACGAAGCCCATGGCCAATTCGTAGGAAACCATCTGCGCCGAGGTGCGCAACGCGCCCAGGAATGCGTATTTGGAGTTCGACGCCCAACCCGCGATGATCACGCCGTACACGCCGAGCGAGGTGATGGCCATGACATACAGCAAGCCGGCGTTGATGTCGGCCAGCACGTATCCGGGGGCAAAGGGGATCACCGCCCACGCGGCCAGGGCCGGCATCATGACGACGGCCGGCGCCAGGAAATACAGGAAACGATCTGCCTGGCTGGGCGCGATGACTTCCTTGAGGAGCAGCTTTAAGGCATCGGCAATGGGCTGCAGCAGGCCCAGCGGACCAACGCGGTTGGGTCCCAGGCGAATGTGCATCCAGCCGATGAGCTTGCGCTCCCAGAGGGTGGTGTAGGCCACGGCGCCGAGTATTGGCAGGACGATGGCGAAGATCTTGATGAGAATCCAGGCGATGTCGACCAGCGTGCCCCACCACGGCGCAGCCACGAGGTGATGCCACCAGGCCGAATCGAGCAGGTTATGCACGATGGCAAGCAGGCCGTCCATCGCTACGCGCGCTCCAGCAGTATGGTGCCGAACATGGCGCCCAGGCCCGCCGTGCTGGCGTGCGCCGCTGGCACCCGCACCACGCGATCGGGCAAGCGGTCGTCGAGGATGCACGGCAGGA
>CAIQGU010000156.1 GCA_903871435.1 uncultured Burkholderiales bacterium
CAGGGCGGTTCGCTTCAGATTGCGGCGTCGCCCCATTTCCCGGCCCTTGCCCTGTCCAGAGAATCTGCCGGAAAGTATGGGTGCCGGCAGCAAGGTTTGCGCAGATCCCTGCCGAATTTCCTCGTGCCTTGATCATCAACCTTATCGACCTTATTAATCTTCATCACCGTATCCCTGCCCGCCGGCTGGGCATTGGGAGCCAAGGGTTTCCGCCAAATGAGTGACATCAAAACGCTTTCCGACGCCAGTTTCGAGCAGGACGTACTCAAGTCGTCCACCCCGGTCCTCGTGGACTATTGGGCCGAATGGTGTGGCCCGTGCCGCGCGATCGCGCCTATCGTCGCCGAGGTCGCAGCCGAATATCAGGGGCGCCTGTCCGTAGCCAAGCTCAATGTTGACGACAACCAGCTCACGCCGGCCAAGTACGGCATACGCGGAATCCCCACGCTGATGCTGTTCAAGAACGGTACCGTCGCCGGAACGCGTGTCGGCCAGCTCTCCAAACCGCAACTCATCGCATTCATCGACAGCAACCTCTGATTTCTTGCCTCGACGGGCGGCGCATGCCGCCCGTTGTCCCCCGCGGGCGCGGTCGACGGCATCACCCTGCACCTCCCATCCGGTGCGCCGCCGTTGCAACAGGTCAGCATCGCCCCATTCCCGCCCGAACCCACCGTGACAAACCCTCTGCGCATACCCTCTCCCCATGCAACTTTCTGAACTAAAAGCGCTGCACGTCTCGCAATTGCTCGAGATGGCCGCCACGCTGGAAATCGACAACGCCAACCGGCTGCGCAAACAGGAACTGATGTTTGCCATCCTGAAGCGGCGCGCCAAGACTGGCGAGCAAATCTTCGGGGACGGAACACTCGAGGTACTGCCCGATGGTTTCGGTTTCCTGCGTTCCCCCGAAACCTCATACCTCGCCAACACCGACGATATCTACATCTCGCCGTCGCAGATCCGCCGCTTCAACCTGCATACCGGCGACTCCATCGAAGGCGAAGTACGGACCCCCAAGGACGGCGAGCGCTATTTCGCGCTGGTGAAGGTCGACAAGGTCAACGGCCAGACGCCGGATTCAACCAAGCAGCGGATCCTCTTCGAGAACCTCACGCCGCTGTTCCCCGACAAGCCGATGACGCTTGAGCGCGAGATGCGCGGGGACGAAAACATCACGGGCCGGCTGGTCGACATCATTGCGCCCATCGGCAAGGGCCAGCGCGGCCTGCTGGTCTCGAGCCCCAAGTCGGGCAAGACCGTGATGCTGCAGCACCTGGCGCATGCCATCACCGCCAATCATCCCGACGCCGTGCTGATCGTGCTGCTGATCGACGAGCGTCCCGAGGAAGTGACCGAAATGCAGCGCTCCGTGCGCGGCGAGGTCGTGGCATCCACGTTTGACGAGCCGGCAGTGCGCCACGTCCAGGTCGCCGAAATGGTGATCGAGAAAGCCAAGCGCCTGGTCGAGTCCAAGAAGGACGTCGTCATTCTCCTCGATTCGATCACGCGTCTGGCGCGCGCCTACAACACCGTGGTGCCGGCCTCCGGAAAAGTGCTCACCGGCGGCGTCGACGCCAATGCCCTGCAGCGGCCCAAGCGTTTCTTCGGCGCGGCACGCAATATCGAGGAAGGCGGCTCGCTGACCATCATCGCCACGGCCCTCATCGACACCGGCTCGCGCATGGACGACGTCATATACGAGGAGTTCAAGGGCACCGGCAATATGGAAATCCACCTTGAGCGGCGCCTGGCGGAAAAGCGGGTTTACCCGTCGATCAACGTCAACCGCTCCGGCACCCGCCGTGAAGAACTGCTGCTCAAGCCGGAAATCCTGCAAAAAGTCTGGATACTGCGCAAGTTGCTCTACGGCATGGACGAAATCGAGGCCATGGAGTTCCTGCTCGACAAGATGAAGCAGACCAAGACCAACGCGGAATTCTTCGACATGATGCGTCGCGGAGGCTGAGTGGGCGGCTCGCTGCCCGACTCCAACTTGCCCGGAAGGCGTGGGTTGGGATAGAATCTTGGGTTGCGTTTCACTTTGTGAAACTAGATACCGCGCACCAGATACCACGCACCAAATAGAGCATACGAGAGCAAAAAATGAAAGAAGGCATACACCCCCAGTACCGCGACGTCGTGTTCGTGGACCTTTCCTGCGATTTCAGTTTCGTGACGCGCTCCACGGCGCCCACGCGCGAAACCATCAAGTGGAAAGACGGCAAGGAATATCCGCTGGTCAAGCTCGACACTTCGTCGGAATCGCACCCGTTTTACACGGGCGCGCAGACCCGCGTCGTAGAAGCCGGCCGCGTCGAGAAGTTCCGCCAGAAATTTGCCGCCAAGACCAAGGAAGTCAACGCCGCCGCAGCCGAAGCAACCGCTGCCAAGTCCAAGCGCCGCTGAGCCTGCGGTCTGCGCCTGGCCTGTTGCGTGCCAAGCCCGGAGCACTCCGCCGGGCACGTCTGCAGGCGTCGCAAGGCGGCCCAGCGTGGCGCTGGCACCATCGGCAAGCGTGCTGGGCACGTGCGTGAAAAAGGCAGCCCTGGGCTGCCTTTTTTCTTGGCAAAATCCGGCGCAATGCATCCCTGCCTCCCGAATACGTCTCCCCATACCGCTCCCCCTGCGGACGCGCCATCGCACGGCGCTGCAGTCGGCCCGCTGATGCGTTGCCAGCGCCGCGAATCCATGGTTCCCCACGTCTTTGATGATTGAAGCTCCGCGTCGCTCACCTGCACAGGTATCGGCACAGGCAGCTGCTCCTCTGCCCCGCTGGGCAATGGCAACCCTGCTGCTGGCCTTCATCGTCCCCGGGCTTTTTGGCCATGACCTCTGGCAACAGGACGCCGTGGGCTTCGGGCAGATGTGGTCCATGGCGCACGGCACGCTGGCCGACTGGTTGCTTCCCAACGTTGCGGGCGCGCCGGTGCTGCAGGGCGGCCCCCTGCCCTACTGGCTGGGCGCCCTGCTGATACTTCTGGCAGGCCCGATCGTGGGCGACGTCAACGCCGCGGCAGCTGCCAACCTGATCTGGATCCCCCTGGCGGTCACGGCGCTGTGGCACGGCGCACATCGCCTTGCCAGTCGCGACGAGGCCCAGCCGGTAGCGGGTGCTTTTGGCGGCGAGGCCAGCCGCGCCGACTATGCGCGACTGGTAGCCGACGTCGCCGTACTGGTGCTGGTCGGAACGATCGGCATATTGCTGCGCTTTCACCAGACCCAGGCCGATGGCGCGAGTGTCGCCCTGGTCAGTGTCGCCATATTCGCCATCAGCCTGGTCGAGCTGCGCCTGATACTTGCCGCCGCACTGGCCGGCGCCTGCGTGGGAGCGCTGGCGCTCACCCAGGGTCCCCTGCCCGCCGCGGGCCTGCTGCTGGGCCTGCTGGCCGTATTGTGGCGATCGCAGTTTGGTCCCGCGCCCGCGCCGCCGCGAGCGCTGCACGCCGATGCCGTGGTGCCGATGGCCGCGGACCCGGCTGCGGCGCCGCGCCGCGGCCTGGCGCAGGCAGTGGTCGCAACGGCGCTATTGCTGCTCACCGCCGTGGTGATTGCCGCGGCCTGGCCACTTGCCGCATTTACCGCGGTTCCGCATGGCGCCCCGGCGTATTTCGATGCCTGGCGTGCCGCCTTACCCATGGGGTTGCCCGGCGCCGATGGCGGTTCGTGGCTACTGCGCACGGGCGCGTGGTTCCTGTGGCCGCTGTGGCCTCTGGCGGCGTGGTCCGTGTATGCGTGGCGGTCCAGCGTTCGCGCGCCGCACGTGGAACGGCCGCTGCTGCTGTCCGCCGGATTGTTCCTCGCCTTGCTGTGCAGCGCGCCGCTGGACGAGCGTTCATTGGTCGTGGGCATCGCTCCCCTGGCCGTACTCGCCGCTTTTGGCGCTACCTGCCTGCGTAGGGCGCTCGATAACGTGATCGACTGGTTCGCCATCGCCATCTTCTCTCTGGCATTGGTGTTCTTCTGGGCCTATTACCTCGCCATGCAGGCCGGTGCGCCCAAGGCCATGGCAGCATCGGTTGCGCGCCTGGCGCCGGGTTACACCCCTCACCTGCAAGTGCTGGCGGTGGCACTGGCCGCGGTGGCGGCGGTAATCTGGGCGCAGATCGTGGCCTGGCGGGTTCTGCGGCGGCCGCGGGTGCTGTGGCGCGGACCCCTGCTGGCGGCAGCGGGGGTGACCGCCGTATGGATCACCGCCAATGTTCTTTTCCTGCCAGCCGTTGATTACGTGTTTTCCTACCGCTCGCTTGCCACCGAACTGGCAACGCAGTTGCGCGCGCGCGGCCTGGGTCAGGGCTGCGTGCAGTCACACCGCATTCCCCTGGCGGAACGCGCGCTCATCGCCTATTACGGCCAAATACGCTTCGACCGCGACGGGTCGGCAGAAACCTGCCGTTTTGCCCTGCATCGCGAATCACGGCGCTCCACACTGGACGAGGACCCGCCACCCGGCGTGCGGGGCATGTGGGAACTGGCCTGGGAGAGCCGCCGCCGGGCGCGCCCCGATGAACGCTGGCGCATCTGGGCCCGCTCGCCCTGAGCGCGGACGGGAATCACCGGCCGCCGGCACAAGCCCAAGGCGCGGGGCCGCGGCACGCCATAATGCGATGCATTGCGAACCTCCGGACGGTCGCAAGGTCTGAATTACGGTGAACGCGCGTCCGCTGCGCAGTCGTCCGCAATCACCCAGAGATCCAAATGCCGGCAATTGCAGCATCCCGCATCAGCAGCGAGGGGAGATATCTTCGATGAACGCATCCATTACCGGCGGCCGCCGCACCATACGCCGCGCAGACCTAGTCGACAGCGTCGCCAGCGCCTTGCAATTCATCAGCTACTACCACCCCAAGGACTTCCTCCAGCAGCTGGGTCGCGCCTACGACATGGAGCAGAGTCCGGCCGCGCGCGATGCCATCGCGCAGATACTCACCAATTCACGGCTGTGCGCAGAGGGGCGGCGCCCCATCTGCCAGGACACGGGCATCGTCAACGTGTTCGTCAAGGCCGGCATGGAACTGCAGTGGGACGGCTTCGACGACGGGCTGGAGGCGGCCATCAATGAAGGCGTGCGGCGCGCCTACCTCGATCCAGACAACACGCTGCGCGCCTCCATCGTCAATCCTCCCGAAGGCGCGCGGCGCAACACCGGTGACAACACGCCCGCCGTCATCCACGTGGAACTCGTGCCCGGCAACGGCCTGGACATCACCGTGGCGGCGAAGGGTGGCGGTTCGGAGAACAAATCGAAGCTGGTGATGCTCAACCCCAGCGACTCCATCGTCGACTGGGTGCTGCAAACCCTGCCCACCATGGGCGCCGGATGGTGCCCTCCGGGCATGCTGGGCATCGGCATCGGCGGCACCGCGGAGAAGGCCATGCTGCTGGCCAAGCAGGCGCTCATGGAAGATATCGACATGTTCGAGCTCAAGGCGCGCGGTCCGCAAAACGACCTTGAGAAACTGCGTATCGAAATCTACGACAAAGCCAATGCCCTGGGCATCGGCGCGCAGGGCCTGGGCGGCCTCACTACCGTGCTCGATGTGAAGATCCTGCAATACCCCACCCATGCCGCAGGCAAGCCGGTGGCGATGATCCCCAACTGCGCGGCTACGCGCCACGTGCACTTCAGCCTCGACGGCAGCGGCCCTGCCTACCTGCCGTTGCCGGATCTGGCGGATTGGCCCAATGTGCAATGGCAGGCCGATGCCGCGCGTTCGCAGCGCGTCAACATGGACACGCTCACGCCCGAACAGGTGGCGGCATGGAAGCCCGGGCAGACCCTGCTGCTGTCGGGCCGCATGCTCACCGGCCGCGACGCGGCGCACGCGCGCATCCGCGACATGCTCGCGCGGGGCGAGCCGCTGCCGGTGGACTTCCGCGGGCGCGTGATCTACTACGTGGGTCCGGTGGACCCGGTGCGCGACGAGATCGTCGGCCCTGCGGGGCCAACCACGGCAACGCGCATGGATAAATTCACCGAAATGATGCTGTCCCAGACCGGCCTGCTGGCCATGATCGGCAAGGCCGAACGCGGACCGGTTGCCATAGAAGCCATCCGCAAGCACCGCTCTGCCTACCTGATGGCCGTGGGCGGCGCTGCCTATCTGGTATCCCGCGCCATACGCGCGGCGCGGGTCGTGGCCTTTGCCGACCTGGGCATGGAAGCCGTGTATGAATTTACGGTGCAGGACATGCCGGTGACGGTGGCAGTGGATTCGGGCGGCACTTCCGTACACAACACGGGCCCAAACGAATGGCGCTCCCGTATCGCGGGCATACCGGTCGTAACGGCGTGAGCAAGGCAGGATCCTGACCATGCCTGCTGCTTCCGCAGCGCCCATCGGCGTATTCGATTCCGGCGCCGGCGGACTTTCCGTTGTCGCCGCGATACACGCGGCGTCGCCGGCCCAGCCCATGGTCTATTTCGCCGACACGGCCTATGCACCCTACGGCACGCGCAGCGATCAGGAGATACTCGCACGCACGCGCCTGTGCTGTTCCAGGCTGCTCGAACACGGCGTGAGCGCACTGGTGGTTGCCTGCAACACCGCCACCGCCAATGCCATCGACGACGTGCGCGCCTGGGCGCCGGTGCCTGTGATCGGCGTTGAACCCGGTCTCAAGCCGGCGGCAGCAGCCACGCGCAACGGCGTCGTCGGTGTGCTGGCCACGCGCGCCACGCTGGCCAGCCAGCGCTATCGCGACCTGCTCAACCGGGTGGGCAGCCAGATGCCGCAGGTGCGCTTTGTCGAGCATGCCGCGGTGGGCTGGGTGGAACTGGTGGAATCGGGGAACCTGGATACGGCGCACGCCCGCATGCTGGTGCGCCAGGCCGTGCAGCCGCTGCTCGATGCCGGGGCTGATACGCTGGTTCTGGGCTGCACCCACTACCCATTTCTGCGGCCGGCCATTGAAGCGGTGGCCAGCGGTATCCATATTGTCGAGACCGGTCCGGCCGTCGCGCGGGAATTAAAGCGCCGCATGGGGGGTAGCTCAGCCGCAGCCGCTTCCGGCGGCGAACCGACGGAAGCGGACGGCGCGCCGCGACTTCTACGGTTCGAGTCCAGCGGCGACGCCCAGGCCTTTGCAGCGCTGGCGCAGCAGTTGCTGGGGGCAGCGCCGGCAGCGCAACCGGTGGCACTGGCACGCTTGCAAGCAACCGGAGCCTGAGCCGTGCGTATCGTTCTCATCGGTCAGCAGGATTTCGGCAAGGCCGTGCTCGAAGCAGCATTGGCGCGCGGTGATACTGTCGCCGGCGTGTTTTGCGCGCCCCAGGCCCCGGGGGCGCGGCCGGATCCCCTGCATGCCGCCGCCACGGAGCGCGGGCTTGCCGTCCTGCAGTTACCCTCGCTGCGCGATGGCAGGGCCATCGACGCAATGCGCGCCCTGGATGCGGACATCGGCATCATGGCCTATGTGGTGCAGTTCGCCCCCCAGGATTTCGTGCAGGTGCCGCGCCTGGGAACCGTCCAGTACCACCCCTCCCTACTTCCACGCCATCGCGGTCCGAGCTCGATCAATTGGCCCATTATCCTGGGCGAAACCCAGACGGGGCTGACCTTATTCCGGCCCACCGAAGGCCTGGACGAAGGTCCCATCATTCTGCAGAAGCGCGTGCC
>CAIQGU010000157.1 GCA_903871435.1 uncultured Burkholderiales bacterium
CCCCTGAAGAAAAAAGAAATCTCACGTTTGATTAACACTTCATTCCGCAAGTGTGGTCTGCGTGAAACAGTTATTTTTGCTGACCGCCTATGGGTACTTCAGGAACTTCTTGCGCGGTGGCGCTGCTTGGCGTGGCCAGAGCCAAGCCCCCGGCACCCAACAGCACCATCAAGGCGCGGCGAGTGGCCCGGGGATCCGGCGCTCCGGCGCTCCAGCGAGCGCAGAGGGTTGCTGGCGTTAGGGGCGACATGGGCATGGCGTGCTATCCGGGGCTGTTACAGCGAATGTCCAGCTGCGCAGGTTTGCAGCTTAGCCGAGCGCACGCGGCCGGGCTATTCATCCGGCCGCGACGGGTGCCAGAATGTCTCCAGCCGCGCGTGCCAGCTTGACGCGCACCTCACCCTGCAGGTCGGGAGAACGGCATGTCGGAACCGGAAGTACCCGCACCCCGGCACCAGCCGGCATGGCGCCGCGCTGCGTCGCGCGTTTTTCCCGAGCATCGCCGTGCGCTGCTTGCCGCAGCGCTCGGAATCGCCCTGGCACTGCTCGATTCGCAGGCATACCTGTTGGGCGCGCGTCTCGATGAACGCGCTTTCGACGCCCAGGTCGCGTTGGTCCGCGCGCTGCGGCCCGCCGCCGTGGCGCCCCCCGCCGATGTCGTCCTGGTGGGCGTCGACGAGGCCAGCCTCGATGGGCTAGCGGTCCCACTCAGCCTGTTGCACGCCACGCTGGGTACTGCCCTTTCGGCGATTGCGTCGGCCCAACCGCGGGCCATCGGCCTGGATATTGCCTTGCCCGAGCGCTCCTTTGATCGCATGTTGCCGGGGCTCGACGCCGGACTCATGGAGGGTCTGCAGGCTGCACGCGCCGCGGCGCCCCTTGCCGTCGCTCTCGATACCAATGCCGACGGCCGGGTCCGCGTGCCCTACGCACCCCTGCTGGCCATCGCTGGCGGCGCCGGCGCTTTTGGTCTGCCGCTGTTCCCGATCGACTGCGATGGCGTCGTCCGTCGCTTTGAGCCTGATGCCGGCCGAGCGGGAAGCGCCGCGGGCGCGCACTGCGGACCGGCGGCCGGTAGGGCGGCGATTTCCGGCCATGCGATGCCCACTTTTGCGGGATGCCTTGCCGCGCAGTTGGGCCGGCCATCGGCGCTTGCCGAGGGCGGCTGGATAGATTTCACGCGCGGCGCCTCCTTCGACTATGTTTCGCTCCAGGAAGTGATCGGCTGGCAGCGCACCGCGGCGCGGGACCCGTTGCTTGCCCACTTTCGCGGACAGGTCGTTCTCGTCGGCTCGGTGCTGCCCTACATTGATCGACTGCGTCTGCCGGCGGCGCTTACGCGCTGGGAAGATGCCGTGGTTGCGCCACCCGGCCTCATTGCCAACGCTCAGGTGCTGCGCAATGCATTGGGAGGCGGTCTGGTGCGCCGGCCGCCCGCGTTGTTCCTGTGGCTCGCCCTGGGCGGCTTTGCGGCTGCGGCATTGCCGGCCCGCGCAGGGGCGCGCTACCTGTTGCTGGCCGCTGCCCTGGCCCTGGCTTTCGTTGGCGGAGCGCTGCTGCATGCCGCGGGTTGGTTTGCCGCGCCCGGCGCCGCCATCGTTGCGGGTGTCAGCGCGGTGACGTTTCGAACCGGTCTTGACCTTGCCAGCGCACATCGCCAGCGGGAGCGTCTGGTCCGCAATTTTGGCGGTTATCTCAGCCCGGCACTCTTGCGCATTCTCCTGGAAGACACGCGTGACGATGCCCGCGCGCGCCTGGGTGTGCGCCGGCCCATCGCCTTGCTCTTTGCCGACCTGCAGGATTTCACGCGGCGAACCGAACAAAGCGATCCGGAGCAGATCCGCTCCGTGCTCAACCGCTACTACGCGGCCATAACCCCCGGGCTGCACGCGCATGGCGGCGTGATCGACAACTTCCGCGGCGACGGCATCATGGTGATGTTCGGCGCGCTTGAGGAACTCGACCGCCCTTGCGATGCTGCGCTGGCGGCGGCCTATCAGTTGCTCGAGCAGATCGAGCGGCTTAACCGCGAGGAACTGGCGCCGCGCGGCATTGCCCCCGTGGGCGTGACCATGGGACTGGCGTACGGGGACGTCGTCTATGGCGAAGTCGGCAGTCCCGATCGCCGCGACTTCACCGCTCTGGGTGATGCGGTGAACGTGGCGGCCCACCTCCAGGGCATTGCCAAGCAGGTCGGCTACCCGCTGGTGATGACGGCGGTCTTTGCGGCAAACCTGGAATCCGCGGGCGACGGCCTCACCGACCTGGGCGAGGTGGTGCTCAAGGGGCACTCACCCTTGCATCTCTACGCCGGGTCGCCGCGGACCGTGCCGGCGCCGCCTTCCGGTACCTCACTCTCGGGCTGAATTGCCGTGCCGATTACCGCGTTCCGGTGGCGCGCCGGAACGCTGCCCGGCTTCCCAGGACGGGCATTTGGCAATACGCTGGCCCGTGTGTATCGACAGTCCGGCACATGTGAACAGGACGCGCCCTCATGATGATCTGGCACCCACCGCTGCGCCTTTTCCAGATCCTCACCTGCCTGGTGCTGGGCATGGCCTTGTGCGCAGGCAGCCGCTGTGCCGACAGCGGAACCACCGGCCCAGCGGTGGCGGTCGTCACCAATCTCAGCGGTCCGGCGCAACTGCGCCGGGCAGCAGGCCAGCGCCCGCTCGCCGTCCTCGACGTGCTGCAGACGGGCGATCAGCTGCAGCTGAAAGCCGCCACAAGCCTTGAGCTCGCATTTACCGCGGGTACCGGCTGCGTGCTGCAGCTGACCGGTCCGGGACGTTTCAGCGTGCGTGGCGGCGATGTGCTGACGCGTGATCCGGGTGCGCGGGTCGAACGCCGCGATCTTGCGGCGGCGTGGCGGGGAGTGCGTATCCGTCCCGGTCTGGTGGGGCGCGCCAGCATCGCCTTGCGTGGCCTGGCTGCCAATGCGGTCACCTTGCGCACACCCCTGGGTGGCGAGGATGCAGCGGCGCTGCAGCGCCTCGAATGGGATCAACCCTACGGCCACCCGGCCGGCCCTTGGGGCTACACGGTGCGCGTCATCGACGACCAGGGCACGCTGCTGTTTCTTGCGCAGTCGCAGGAGCGCTCGGTCCTGGTGCCGGCCACCCTGGAATTCGAGCGGGGCCGCGACTACCTCTGGACGGTTGAGGCGCATGCCCAGGACCACGCCAGTGCCTACGGTGCTGCCGAGTTTCACCGCGTCGCTGCCGATGCAGAGGACGGCATGCAGGCCTTATGGCAGAGCGTGATTGCGTCACGGCGCAACCCGGCCCAGCCGGAACCCGTTGCAGAGGAGGTTCTGCTCGCGCTGGCACTTGAGCAGTCGGGGCTGCAAAATGCCGCGCAACGGCAATGGCGCGCGCTGGCCACCGTGCGCCCGGCCTTGGCCAATTGGCGGTCACTACGATAAGGCTGCGATACCTGCGGCGTTTGGGTTGCGGGCACGTCCGTGCAGCGCGTGCGCTCCGATGCGCGGCGCGCGGCGCAAGGTGTCAAGCGGCGGCGCCGGCCATCTTTTGCGTGATGTAACGCCACTGCGCCGGCGTGACGGGCGTGATGGACAAGCGGTTGCCCTTGCGCAGGATGATCATGTCGGCGAGTTTTTTCTCTTCTCGCAGTTCGCCGATGGATATCAGCCGCGTTTTACGCAATGCGCGCACGTCAACGAGTATCCAGCGCGGCTGCTCGGGCCGGGATGCCGCATCAAAATACGGACTGAGGGGATCGAACTGCGTGGGATCGGCGTAGGGCGCGCTGGCGATTTCCGCGATGCCGGCTATGCCGGGCTGGGGGCAACTGGAGTGATAGAACAGCACCCCATCACCCATCCGGGCATCGTCGCGCAGGAAGTTGCGTGCCTGGTAATTGCGTATTCCGGTCCAGGGTACCGTTGCGCGGGGCGCTGCGAGCGTGTCGTCTATGGAGCACTCGCTCGGCTCCGATTTCATCAGCCAATAGCCCACGCCAGCACCTGGTGTTGGAACGCGCCGAAAGAAGAAAGATCCCCGCCTGTGCCGCCCGGCCAGTTGCCCTGAACCGTAGGTTCAGGTCGGCCACTGTCCGCGTCGTTTAGGTTCAGCAGACGCGTGCCGATCACACCGCGACTCGAGACCAGTGACCTTGCGCACAGCGCATTGGTTCAAGGAACATAAAGGCCTTTGCGCGAACACCGCAGGGACATCACATTCTAAACGGGTATGCCAGCGGGCAGTTGCCGCCGACGGTATGAATTGCCGTCCTAAAACAGCTTTTCTTGCGGCGCCAGTATTTCATCGGCAAGCGAGATGAGATCGCGCAGGCGCCGCCGCGCCTCGGCCAGTTCGGTTCCTTCACCGCCCTTGGATCCGAAAAGCTCCTGTGCAATCTGCAAGGCCGTCATCACGGCTATGCGGTCGGCGCCCAGCACCTTGCCGCCGTCGCGTATCGCCGCCATCTTCTGGTCCACATAATGGGCACAGGCCAGCAGTTCATTGCGCTCTTCGGGCCGGCAGGCGACGCGATATTCGCGGCCGAGGATGCTGAGCGTTATCTGTTCCATCCGGCAGCTCGCTTAGGTGGCGCCGCCGCTGCCGGGTTGCTGCGCCATCTCGACGGGAAGCCGCTCGATTAGCGCATCGAGACGGCGCGTTGCCGTTAGGATGCGTTCGTTGAGCGCAGCCAGTTCGGCTTGCGAAGTGGCCAGCTGCGTGCGCAACTGATGGTTCTCGTCGCGCAATTGCCGTACGTGCGCGACCAGTTCGTGCATGCGGGCCGTCAATGTGTCGAGTTGGTCGAGCATGCGGGAATGTTAGCACCGCGCGGCGTTGCGCTATAGTCTGCGCGTTGGTGCTCGCGGCGGCGTTCCGCTGTCGCAGTTAAACGGGAAGCAGGGACTGTTGCCACGTCATGGCGACCGCAACCTGCGCTGTCCCCGCAACGGTAAGCGGTATCGGGCTACGGCCCAGCCCGCGCAAGATGACCACTGGGCATGCCTGGGAAGGTCGCGCGGCGTTTCCGCCAGCCCGGATACCGGCCAACAGGTATTTGCCGCGATGCGGCAAATGTTTGAGCAGGTGCCCGCGGGAAACGGGAACCGGCGCTCCAATTTCGGGTTTCCTCCATGGCTTCGTTCGTCCGCAATGCGCTTTGCCGTGCGCGAGCATTCCGCTCGTCCCTTCGTCCCCAACCAGGCTGCTTCGCCGGTCTGCTGCTCGTCCCACTCCTGCTCGTCCCACTCCTGCCGGATGCTGCTGCTGCGACCCTTGAACCCGTTACGGTCACGGGCGCTCGGGAACCCGTCGCGCTGGGCGATGCGCTGCAGGACGTCACGGTCATCGATCGCGCCACCATCGAGTCCTATACCGGCGCCAGCATCGAGTCCCTGCTGGCAGATCAGGCGGGCATCCAGGTGTCCGCCAACGGCGGCATCGGCTCCATGGACCGAGCTCATGGGACCGCGCACGATCTCGATGTGATCGATCTGGTCGAGCGGCAGGTTGGAGAATATGGGCGTTCCTGCGGCCGAGCCGTAGCGCATGCCA
>CAIQGU010000158.1 GCA_903871435.1 uncultured Burkholderiales bacterium
ACCTTCCGTGTGGAGCCGAATGAGATGACTGCGACCGAGATTGCCTCCCTCCCCTCTGCGATCGAGAGTGAGGCAGATTTGTTGAATGGGCCGCAGTTGCCGATGGCGGCGATGGGCCAATCCGAGATCGACCGGCTGCTGGCGAGTTTCGAGTGAATTTTTGGCGTTTTGCGTTCGTGCTGGGCTGGATCGTCTGCGCCGTGTCACCGGTGTGGGCGGCCGACGCGCCTGTGGAGATACGTTTCGGCGTTCACGAGCATTTTGGCCGACTGGTGTTTGACAAGGCCGGGGGTGGCGCGCTTTCAGCCGAGCATCACGATGATAGTATTGTCGTGCGGCTCGGTGCCACTGCCCGGTTCTCACCCGACGCGCTGCCACGCAACGTGCGCGCTGTGCGCCAGCAGGAAGGCACGGTCATTGTCGACGTGCTGCCCGGTGCGCTGATCCGGCGAATGGTGGTCAATGATCATTTGGTGATCGACGTTGTTGATCCGCCACGCGTCCCAGCCGCTGCAACGGCTTCGCCACCGCCGCCAAGGCGCAAGGCTGAGGCGAAGCGTGAACTGAAGCTGGATCCGAAGGTGGCTGCCCCCACGAGCCCGGCTGCGCCTGCGCTGCCATCGACAGCGCCGCCGCCCGCAGCGCCGCCACCCGCAGCGCCGCCGCCCACGACGACAGTGGCCGTGCCGGCTGCCGGCGTGGTGCCGGAGCCGCAAGCTTCAGCATTGCCGGCCGCCATGCCACCGCCGTCTCCTGCACAGCCGCAAGCCACACCGCCCGTCCCAGCCCCCGTTGTTGACGCACTGGCAGCGAGCGCGCATCCGGCGGTTGAAGCGCGACCTGGGCATGTGCTGTCGCTACCGTTCTCGCTGCAGACCGGTGCGGCTGCGTTTCGCCGTGGCGGAGAGGCGATTATCGTGTTCGATGAGCGCAAGCCGGTTGATCTGCATCGGCTGCAGGATGATGCCGTGTTCGGGGCAGCGCAGGTGCAGTTGCTGCCACAGGCCACCATGCTGCGCGTGCCGTTGCCGGGGCCTGCCGAGTTGCGGCTGCAACGTGAAGCCGGAGCCTGGGTGATCACCGCCATTGGGGGCGATGCCGCGCCGCCAGCGCTGAAGCCCATTGTTCCAGTTTCTGCCTCAGGGTTTGTACAGTTGGACGCGGCCCAGCCAGGCCTTGTCGTTTCGGTACCAGATCCGTTGGGCGGTGGCATTCTCATTATAGGCACTCAGCGAGAGCCGGGCCAGGGCGTTGTTCTCGGCCGCCGCGCGCCGGATTTCTCGCTGCTGGCGAGCTGGCAGGGCGTGGTGATTGAGCCGATGTCTGACGTGGTGGTGCTCCGCCCGGTCGCCTCGGGATTTCGGTTGGGTGCAGAGGGCGACGGGGCCGAGTTGGTGACGGGGGAGCCGCTGGCCGAGGTGGCGGCGGCGGCAGAGGCCAGCCAGATGAGCCGCAATTTCGATCTGCCGCAGCAGCCGATTGCGAGCCTGATCCGGCGGATGCAGGGTGCCGTTGTCGCCGCCGCGTCGACACCGCCGCAAAGCCGGGCAGCGCCCCGCCTGGCCGCTGCCGAGGCCATGATCGCACTGGGCCTTGGGGTTGAAGCGCGTGCGGTGCTGAGCCAAGCGGTGCTGGCGGATGCGCGCACGCAGGATGATCCTGCCGTGGCCAGCATGCAGGCGGTGGCGTCTGTGCTTGCTGGGCATCCTGAAGACGCGACCGGGCTGGAGGACGCGCGGCTCGCTGGATCGGACGAGATCAATTTCTGGCGCGGCGTGCGCACGGCGATGACGCATGAGGGCTCGCCAGAGGCCGCGCAGATTTTTGCCAACACCGCCCCGTTGCTGCTGGCCTATCCGTCAGAGTTGCAACGCCGGTTGCTGCCGCTGGTCGTCGAGACTTTGATACAGGGCGGCCAAACTGAGGCAGCGGCGAAGCTGCTGGATCAACGACGTGCCGAGCCCGGGCTTGATTTGGCGCGTGCCATGGCTCAGCGGGCGCGTGGCGGTGACCCGGCTGAGGCTTTGGCGGGTTTCGATACGCTGTCGCAGTCGCCTGACCGGTTGCTCCGCGCTCGGGCCACCAGGGCTGCGACCGAGCTGCGCCTGGCCACTGGTCAAATCACGGCAGCCGATGCGGCCGCGACGCTGGGGCGCATGCTTTATTCGTGGCGTGGTGATGAACGCGAGCTTGAGCTGCGGATGCGTGTGGCGGAGTTGCTGGCGCAGTCTGAGCAATGGCGCCCGGCGTTGCAGTTGCTGCGCGAGACGGAGGCTGCGTGGAGGGATCAGCGCGCGCCTGTTCATGCACGTTTGCAGGCGACGCTTGCGCAGGCCTTGCAGCCCACAGCCCAGGCTCGGTTGAAGCCGTTTGATATGGTTGCGCTTGCTGAGGAGAACGGTTGCTGTCTTGGTCAT
>CAIQGU010000159.1 GCA_903871435.1 uncultured Burkholderiales bacterium
CGCAGGGTGGCCACGCGGACCATGTCGGTACCGTCGGACTGCGAGGGGCGCGGGAAGTTGAACGAAGGCACGAGGCCGTTGAGGACGGCACCCAGTTCGTTGGCGGCGCCCTGGTTCTTCAGGGCCGTGGTGTCGATGACGTCGACGGGAACCGCGGAGTCCGTAACCGTGCGGTCGAGCCGGCGTGTACCAGTGACGACGATGGTGTCCAGCGACGGTTCCGCTGCGCCTTCGCCGGCGGTCGCCGGCGCAGCCGCGGTTTGCGCCATGGCGCCGTGCTCGCTCATGGCGAGCATGGCAAGACTGCACAACGCAGCCGTCCCCAGTACGCGTGGTTTCGACACCATGATTTCTCCCTTTGTCTGTCTAGTTATTGGATGGTGACCACAGCGGGTCAGCCGGCAACGATAACGCAGCGTCGGCAAATCCTCCAGAGCAACGCCCATCGATGGTGCGCCTTAGCAACACTTCGGCGAAATCGCCGGTTCGAAGTGCAAAAACGCCCGGGGAGCGGGGCAGCCCGATACCGCTAAAGCGCGGCGGGGACGGAAAGCGTGCGCCGGAACACCAGGCGCAGCACCGCGTAGTAAAGGATGCCGGCGGCTATCCACCACAGCCCCAGCTGCTTGGCCGTGCTGTCCATCTCGACAAGCACATAGCCGATGACCAGCGCCCCCAGCAGGGGAAACACCAGGTGGGCGAGCCAGCGCCGCGACCCCTGGCGGACGATGTGGTGGTAGACGACCGCAACGTGCAGCATGAAAAAGCTGGTGAGCGCGCCGAAGTTGACCAGACGGGTGAGGTCTTCCACCCGCTCGCTGAAGCCCAGGCTGACCAGCAGCGAGATCACGGTCACCAGCAGGGTGCTGACATACGGCGTCTGAAAGCGCGGGTGCACGCGCGCCAGCACCGCGGGCAATTGCCGGTCGCGCGCCATGGCAAACAGGATGCGGGCCACGGCGGCTTGCGCAGCCATGGCATTGGCCAGGCCGTTGGAGATGGCCAGTGCAACCAGCACCAGGACCTTGAGCCATAGCCCGCCGGCGACGCCGGTGATGTCGTAGAAGCTGGTGTCCGGGTCGGTGAGCCCCAGGCCGCGGCCCAGGTCGGCCGCCAGCCAGGTCTGGATCACGAACAGGCTGCCCACCACCAGCAGCGAGAAGATGGTTGCGCGCCCCACCGCGCCTGCGCCGCCACGGTTTTCCTCGGCCAACGTGGAAATACCGTCAAACCCCAGGAACGACAGCACGGCCACCGAGGTTGCGCCCGCAATCGCCGCCAGGCTGAAGCCCTGCGCATCGAACACCGGCAGCAGCGTGAGATGGCCGGCGCCGGTGCCGTGATAGAGCGCCCACAGGCCGACCGCGAGGAAGATCGCCAGCACGATCAACTCAAAAACGAGGAGATACCGGTTGGCCGCGGCCGTGAACTCGATGCCGCGCAGGTTGACGGCCGCGTTGAGGACGATGAAGCCCAGGACCCAGACGCGCAGGTCAACACCGGGCAGAACACTGCGCAGCGCCAGCGCGCTCAGCAGATACAGCAGTGAGGGAATGAGGATGTAGTCCAGGAGTATGAGCCAGCCGGACAGGAAACCGGCGGCGGGATGCAGGCCGCGCTGCACATAGGCGTAGACCGATCCAGCCACGGGGAAGGCGCGCGCCATGACGGCGTAACTGAGCGCCGTGAACAGCATGCCGACCATGCCGAAGATATAGGCAAGGGCAATCATGCCCTTGGATTCGTGCATGACGAAGCCAAAGATGGCAAACGGCGCGATCGGCACCATGAGGATCATGCCGTAGATGATCAGGTCGAGCGCGCTCAGGCTGCGCTTGAGTTCCTGCCGGTAACCGTGGGGCGTTGCATCGTTCATGGAGTTATCCGGGCAAATGGTGTTTCGCCCGGGGCTGGCGTCCGTCTGCCCGCGCCCGCTGCGATGGGGTGCACGGTTCAGCGCACGCGCTGGCCACCCTTGACCACGAGCTCGACGTGGCGCAGGGCGGTGATATCCGTGGTGGGATCGCCCGCCACCGCCACGAGATCGGCCAGCAGACCGGGCTGGATGCGTCCTAGCTGGTCGGATTGGCGCAGGATGCGCGCATCGACGGCGGTGGCGGCGAGCAGTGCCTGCGTGGGGGTCATGCCGTCGCGCACCATCCACTCGAGCTCGCGGGCGTTGTCCCCGTGGGGGAACACGCCCACGTCCGAACCGTTGCCGATCATGACCCCGGCATCCAGCGCCCAGCGAAAGGATTGCGCAGCGCGCGCCATATTGGGCGTGGGGGGCGAGCTGCCGCGCTTGTAGCCCTCGAAGTATTCGGCGTAGGCCTCGGCAGTGGCCAGCGTTGGCAGGTAGGCAATCTTGCGCTCGGCCATCAGCTTGAACGTATCCTGCTTGCCTTCGTAGCCGTGTTCGATGGAGTCGACGCCAGCCAGCGCGGCGCGGCGCATGCCCTCGTCCGAGGTGGCGTGCGCCGCAACCGGCCGGCCCAGGTCGTGCGCGCAGGCCACCAGGGCCTTGAGCTCATCCACCGAGAAGGTGGCTACCGTCTCTCCCTGCGGACCCGCGCCGTAGTCGGCGTAGACCTTGATCCAGTCGGCACCGGCGGCGGCCTGCTCGCGCACGGCGCTGACGATTTCGGCGACGCCCGAGACTTCCTGGGCGCCTTGCGGCAGGTGGGCGTCATTGTTGTAGGCGCGCCGGGCTGGCCCGTACGCGCCCCGCGCGACGATGGCGCGGGTGACCACCGTCAATCGTGGCCCGGGAACGATGCCATCGACTATGGCCTTCTTGAGCGCCACATCGGCGCTGCCCGCGCCTTCGGTACCCAGGTCACGCAGGCTGGTGAAACCGGCCAGCAGGGTCTTGCGGGCGCCCTCGCCTGCGCGCAGCACGCGCAAGGCCGTGGGCTCCTTGAGGACCTGGTCGTCCCACAGGGCCTCGTTGTAGGGGTGGAGCAGCAGGTGTGAATGCGCGTCGATAAGGCCCGGCAGGAGCGTGGCGTCGGGAAGGTCGATGACACGCGCGCCATCGGGGGCGTGCACGGTTGCAGCCGGGCCCACCATCTTGATGCGTTCGCCTTCGACCAGCACCACCCAACCCGCGTGGACCACCGTATCGTCGGCCGTGAAGACGCGTGCGGGGCGAATCAGCAGCGATTCGGCGCCCAGGGCGGCGCCGCACCCTGCCAGCATGACCAAGCACAGCAACCCGCCCCAGATCCGCCGCATCAACTGCTCCCCGCTTTCAGACCCTGCCTTCAGGACCCGCTGTTACACCCTGCTTTCAGGCCTTGAAGTCCGGCACCACCCCACCCGCCCGCTCACGCAACCCTCAGAAACGATAGCTCAATTGGACGCCGATGGTGCGCGGCTGGTTGGTGGAGTAACGAACCACCTGCGGGATGTTGAACTGGAAGCTCGTGTTGTTGGCCGTCATCAGTGCCCGCTTGTCGGTGAGGTTGTCGATATAGAACTGGCTGGACCATTTGTCCTTGTCGACGATGATCCGGAAGTTGCTGATCGTATAGGCGGGCAGCAGCATGCCGAAGTAGTACGCCACATCGGTAGCCTGCCCCACGTAGGCAGCATCGAGCCGACCGGTGAGCTGGTAGTCCGTGAAGATCTCCTGGGTGTACATCAAGGCTGCACTGGCATTGGCCTTGGGCACGTTCAGGATGGGAACGCTGCAGTTGGCGGGGGCGGCGGCGCAGGGTTGGCTGCCGTTGGGCTGGGATACTTCCGACGACAGGTAGCTCTGGAAATTCGGCGACGGGTGGGTGATGGCCGAATTGGTATGCGATCCCGACAGCGTCGCCGACCAGTTGTCATTGATCTTGGCGTTGATCTCGATCTCCGGACCGAAGGAGCGGCCATCGCCGGCATTGTCGTAGAACTGGTAGCCGCACTGGAGCGTGAAGACCTGCTGTACGCCGCTCCAGCGGATGTAGAAGAAGTCGGCGTTGACGGTGACCCGGTTGCCAAAAAACTTGGCCTTCTCGCCCAGTTCGTAGTTCCAGACCGTGTCGGGCTTGAATGCCAGGGGGCCCTGCGGCTGGCAGTTGATCTGCGGGCTGGGGGGCGGAAGGATCTGGTTGGCGCCGCCCGGTCGGAATCCCTTGGACACCGTGGCGTAGACGTTCAGCGTCTTGTCGGGCTGGTAGGAAACATTGAAACGGGGGTTCACGCCCTTGTCATTGGCGGTGGTGAGCGTCCTTGTTCCCGGCAGTGCATTGGGAGCGTCATAGCCCCACGACTCTTCGTGCTGGGCACTGTGGTAGTCGTACCAGCGCAAGCCGGCTGCCACTTTCCACTGGCTCGTGATGGCATAGGAACCATCGGCAAATAGCGCGGTCTGGCTCACGTCATACGGGTTGTTCGACGAGAAGTAGCTTCCGGTGGGGCTGCCAAAGGGGATGGTCGCCGGGTTGCCGCTTTCCTCCTGCCAGACGGAGTGCAGCTTGCTGTAGAAGGCGCCGGCCACCCAATGGAAGCCCCCCGAATCGTGGGACGTGAGGCGGATTTCCTGGGAAATCTGGCGCGAGGGATCCACCTCGGAATACGGCACCGGCACCAGCGGCGGGGCGGCCGAACCGCTGGCCAGGGCCGCTCCGGCATTGGTGGAATAGATGGACGTAGAAGCGTCCTGCGTCTGCACGGCCTGACGGTCCCAGTACGACGTGGCGCTGGTGAGGTCGGCAAAGCCCAGATCGGCATTGATCGTGAGGGCGGTGATCTGGATGTTGTCCTGGATCGGTTCGCGGAAGGAGAAGGGCTCGAAGTGGGCGTTGTAGACCGGGCCGGGACTATTGCTGTTGGTGGGC